>NZ_JAWHNU010000021.1:73489-83515 GCF_032582135.1 Pseudomonas syringae group sp. J309-1
ATTTGTTGCCGCGCATTATAGGCCGTCGAATCTTTTGGTCAAGAACTTTTTTCTAGTAAATTCAACAACTTACCGATTAAAGCCAGATACAACGTACTACGCAAATAATGGCGGAGAACGGGGGATTCGAACCCCCGACACCCTTGTGAGGTGTACTCCCTTAGCAGGGGAGCGCCTTCGGCCACTCGGCCAGCTCTCCGCAACACGGGGCGTATAATAACCACCCTTTTCCCCGTTTGCAAACCAAAAATTCAATAAAAATTAATGGCTTGGTTCTTCGTCCTTCTCTTTCTTGATGCGCAGGTAAATCTCTTCACGGTGGACAGCGACTTCCTTGGGTGCGTTAACACCAATGCGCACCTGGTTACCTTTGACGCCGAGCACGGTCACGGTGATTTCTCCATCACCAATGATCAGGCTTTCTGCGCAACGACGAGTCAGAATCAGCATACCTTTCTCCTCACGCACTACATTCAGGAACAACAGTCTGCAAACCGAAGGCGACAACCGCGGCAGTAGCGCGGCTGTCACCAAGGTATCGACCGGCAAAAGCAAAAGAACAGTTTTCGCCCGGCAATAACACAAGAGGCGCAGTCAGTCCGCGACCCTTGCCGATACCATCACTCACCCTGTCGAGGCGCATCCAGCTCAAAAGCGGTGTGCAGCGCACGTACCGCCAGCTCCAGATACTTCTCTTCGATCACCACCGAAACCTTGATTTCCGACGTCGAGATCATCTGGATATTGATGCTTTCCTTCGCCAGCGATTCGAACATGCGACTGGCAACACCTGCGTGAGAACGCATGCCCACGCCAACAATCGATACCTTGGCGATCTTGGTATCGCCAATCACTTCACGGGCATTGATTTCACGCGCAGTGTTTTCCAGCACCTGCAGGGCAGCCTGGTAGTCATTACGGTGAACGGTGAAGGTGAAATCGGTGGTGTTATCGTGCGCAACGTTCTGCACGATCATGTCGACTTCGATATTCGCGGCGCTGATCGGCCCGAGAATCTTGAACGCCACACCCGGGGTGTCTGGCACGCCACGGATGGTCAGCTTGGCCTCATCGCGGTTGAAGGCGATGCCGGAAATGATCGGCTGTTCCATGGATTCCTCTTCATCAATGGTAATGAGGGTACCTGGACCCTCCTTGAAGCTGTGCAATACGCGCAGCGGGACGTTGTACTTGCCGGCAAACTCCACCGCACGGATCTGCAATACCTTGGAACCGAGGCTGGCCATTTCCAGCATCTCTTCGAAGGTAATCTTGTCCAGACGCTGAGCCTGGGAGACCACACGTGGATCTGTGGTGTAAACACCATCGACATCGGTGTAGATCTGGCATTCATCGGCCTTCAGCGCCGCAGCCAATGCCACGCCAGTGGTGTCAGAACCACCACGACCCAGGGTCGTAATGTTGCCGTTCTCGTCCACGCCCTGGAAACCGGCGACCACAACCACACGGCCAGCCTTCAGGTCGGCACGAATCTTCTGGTCATCGATCTGCAGAATACGCGCCTTGTTGTGCGCGCTGTCCGTCAGGATACGGACCTGATTACCGGTGTACGACACTGCTGGCACGCCACGCTTCATCAGCGCCATGGCCAACAGGGCGATCGTCACCTGCTCGCCTGTCGATACGATCACATCCAGCTCACGAGGAACCGGCTGATCACTGATCTGCCTGGCAAGGTCGATCAGGCGATTGGTCTCGCCACTCATGGCAGAAAGCACAACCACAAGGTCGTCGCCCTGCTCACGGAATTTCTTGACCTTGTCGGCAACCTGCTCGATACGCTCTACAGAGCCCACCGAGGTGCCTCCAAATTTCTGTACGATCAAAGCCATCTCAAAGCCGCCTCTGCCCGATTAAGGGCGCCCATTAAACGTTAAATCCAAGCGCCGGGCGGCCACGCCTGTGCGTGGCTGCTCCGGAAGGTCGACTTAAATACCCTGCTCGACGAAAGGCGCGGTCAACGCCAGCGCTGCATCCAGCGCCCCCGCGTCAACACCACCACCTTGCGCCATATCAGGACGACCGCCGCCTTTACCACCTACGGCCGCAGCGGCCTGCTTCATCAAATCACCGGCTTTGAGTTGGCCAGTCAGGTCCTTGGTTACGCCTGCAACCAGTACGACCTTGTCTTCATGCACACTGCCGAGCAGGATCACTGCGCGACCGAGTTTGTTCTTCAACTGATCGACAAGCGCCAACAGCGCTTTGCCATCCAGACCGTCCAGGCGCACGGCCAGCACTTTCACGCCTTTGACATCCAGCGCGGAGGAAGACAGATCGTCGCCCGCTGCGCTGGCCGCCTTGGCCTGCAATTGCTCCAGTTGTTTTTCCAGCAGACGGTTGCGCTCAAGCACAGCCGTCAGCTTGTCCAACAGGTTCTCGCGGTTGCCTTTGACCAGCGTCGCGGCTTCCTTGAGTTGATCTTCTGCAGCATTGAGGTAGCCCAGCGCAGCTGCGCCGGTGACCGCCTCAATGCGTCGAACGCCAGCGGCCACGCCGCCTTCGCTGACAATCTTGAATACTGCGATGTCGCCGGTGCGAGTGGCATGAATACCACCGCACAGCTCGACGGAAAAATCACCGCCCATGCTCAGCACGCGCACGCTGTCGCCGTACTTCTCGCCGAACAGCGCCATGGCGCCACGCGCCTTCGCTGTTTCAATGTCGGTTTCGACCGTCTCGACTGCCGTGTTCTTGCGGATTTCGTCGTTGACGATGTCTTCCAGCGCTTTCAACTGCTCAGGCTTGATGGATTCGAAATGGCTGAAGTCGAAGCGCAGGCGCTGACTGTCGACCAACGAGCCCTTTTGCTGAACGTGCTCGCCCAACACCTTGCGCAAGGCTGCGTGCAGCAAGTGAGTCGCGGAGTGGTTCAACGCCGTGGCGTTACGCACCTCGGCATCGACTTCGGTGTTGACCGAAGCGCCCACCGTCAAGGTGCCGGCAGCGACAACGCCATGGTGCAGGAAAGCGCCACCGGTTTTGGTGGTGTCACGAACATCGAAGCGTACTTCACCAGCGCTGAGGTAACCGGCATCACCAATCTGGCCACCCGACTCGGCGTAGAACGGCGTGGTATCAAGGACTACAACGCCCTCTTCGCCTTCGCTCAACTGCTCGACTTTCTGACCGGCTTTATAGAGGGCCACGATCTTCGCTTCGCCGCGAGTCGCTTTGTAGCCAGTGAACTCGGTCGCCACGTCGACTTTGACAAGGCTGTTGTAGTCCATGCCGAACGAACTGGCAGAACGGGCGCGAACACGCTGCGCATCCATCTCGCGCTCGAAACCTTCCTCGTCGAGAGTCAGGTTGCGCTCACGGGCGATGTCGCCAGTCAGGTCCATCGGGAAACCGTAGGTGTCGTAGAGTTTGAACACCACGTTCCCCGGCACGACATTACCTTTGAGTTCAGCCAGATCCTGCTCGAGGATCTTCAGGCCCTGCTCCAGGGTCTTGGCGAACTGCTCTTCTTCGGCCTTGAGCACGCGCTCGATGTGCGCCTGCTGCTGAACCAGCTCAGGAAACGCAGTCCCCATCTCGGCAACCAGCGCCGCAACGATCTGATAGAAGAAGCTGCCCTTGGCGCCCAGCTTGTTACCGTGACGGCAGGCACGACGAATGATCCGACGCAGCACATAACCGCGACCTTCATTGGACGGCAGCACGCCATCAGCAATCAGGAAGCCACAGGAACGAATGTGGTCAGCCACTACTTTCAGCGAAGCCTGACTGTCGTTACCGCAGCCAATGGCTTTGGCCGAAGCAGCCAGCAGGCTCTGGAACAGGTCGATTTCGTAGTTGGAGTTCACGTGCTGCAGAACGGCACTGACGCGCTCCAGGCCCATGCCGGTGTCTACCGACGGCGCAGGCAGCGGGTGCAACACACCGTCAGCGGTGCGGTTGAACTGCATGAAAACGTTGTTCCAGATTTCGATGTAACGGTCGCCGTCTTCTTCCGGCGAGCCCGGTGGGCCGCCCCAGATTTCAGGGCCGTGATCGAAGAAAATCTCGGTGCAAGGACCACACGGGCCTGTATCGCCCATGGTCCAGAAGTTGTCGGATGCGTATGGCGCGCCTTTGTTGTCCCCGATACGGACCATGCGCTCGGCAGGTACGCCGATGTCTTTGGTCCAGATATCGTAAGCCTCGTCGTCACTGGCGTAGACCGTTACCCAGAGTTTGTCCTTGGGCAGGTTCAACCATTTTTCCGAGGTCAGGAAGGTCCAGGCGTAGGTGATCGCGTCACGTTTGAAGTAATCACCGAAGCTGAAGTTGCCCAGCATTTCGAAGAATGTGTGGTGACGCGCGGTGTAGCCGACGTTTTCCAGGTCGTTGTGCTTGCCACCGGCACGCACACATTTCTGGCTGGTCACTGCACGGGTATAGGCTCGCTTTTCCTGGCCCAGGAAGCAGTCCTTGAACTGGTTCATACCTGCGTTGGTAAACAGCAGGGTCGGGTCGTTGCCCGGAATCAGGGAACTTGAGGCTACACGGGTGTGGCCTTGCTCTTCGAAGAAGCCAAGGAAGGCTTCACGGATTTCTGCGCTTTTCATAGGTTCTTCCACGGAGACTGCGGCCAGAGGCAAGTGCAAAACGTCATATGACGTAGCGACGGCAAAGGGCCGCATTATATAGGCGTTGCGTCAACGGTACAGTCTGTTTGTACGATAGAACAAAGCTACTGGACTATCGGCGCTTCAAGTGCGGGAAAAGTCAGCAAATGCTGTGATTACGGTCTCGAGTTGCTGACGGGAAACATCCAGGTGAGTGATCATCCGCAGACGCGGCGCAGCACTGAGCGTGATACCGCGTTCGGCACAGAACGCCTTGAGCGCCTGAGCGCGATCGCCGATGTGCACATAAACCATATTGGTCTGCACCGGTTCAACCGAATAACCCAGCTCCGTCAGTGCAGTACCCAGAAACGCGGCGTTGGCGTGATCATCGGCCAGACGCTCGACCTGATGCTCCAGCGCATACAGGCCCGCTGCCGCCAGCATCCCGGCCTGACGCATGCCGCCGCCGACCATTTTGCGCAAGCGGCGGGCCTTGTCGATGAACGCCTGAGAGCCGCACAGCACCGAACCAATCGGCGCACCCAGCCCCTTGGACAGGCACACTGACACCGAATCAAAATGCTGAGTTATTTCCCGCGCATCAACGCCCAGTTTCACTGCGGCGTTGTATAACCGGGCGCCATCCAGATGCAGCGCCAGGCCATGTTGCTGAGTGAATGCGCGGGCTGCCGCCAGATAGCTCAACGGCAGGACCTTGCCCTGCATGGTGTTTTCCAGGGCCAGCAGACGGGTGCGGGCAAAATGGAAATCGTCAGGCTTGATGGTTTGCAGCACCTGATCCAGGTCCAGCGAACCATCGGCCCGGTTTTCCAGCGGCTGCGGTTGAATGGAGCCCAGGACCGCTGCGCCGCCACCTTCATACTTATAGGTGTGGGCCTGTTGGCCGACGATGTATTCATCGCCACGCTCACAGTGGGCCATCAAGCCCAACAGGTTGCTCATCGTGCCGGTCGGGACGAACAGCGCAGCCGCGAACCCGAGTCGGTCCGCCAACCAGCCCTCAAGACGATTGACCGTCGGATCTTCACCGTAGACATCATCACCCAGCGGTGCCTGCGCCATGGCGGCGCGCATCCCATGAGTGGGCTGAGTCACTGTGTCGCTGCGCAAGTCGATAACCGTCACGGTAAAGCTCCCTGGAAAAGACGAACCTCAGTTGTGAGGTTACGGATAGGAATAATCAAGGCGCTGGTGTTGAATTCCAAGACTTTCTTATAAGAAAAAGTCAGGACGACTGTAGGAATGCGTCCAAGCACATTCAGTAAAACTGTGATAAAAAATGCGCGCCGTTGAAATATTTCAGCGGCAACGTTCTCAGGGCGGGGTGCAATTCCCCACCGGCGGTAATGACGCGCAATGCGTCTAGCCCGCGAGCGCCTGCAAACGCAGGGTCAGCAGACCTGGTGAGATTCCGGGGCCGACGGTCATAGTCCGGATGAAGAGAGAACGGGATTGGCACCACTGCAACGCATCGCGCATCGTCACGAACGGATTTCGTTCCCATGATTGCCGGGCTTAGCCTGACCTTCCCATTCGATCCAAAGTGCCCTGTTTTTTTATAGACAGGAGACAGAACAGATGCAACCCACCGCAATCGACAGCAAAAGCAAAAACCACGCGAACGAGCGTATCGCTTTTATCCAGGCCTGCTGGCACAAGGATATTGTCGATCAGAGCAAAATCGGCTTCATCGCTGAAATGGCTAACCATGGCTACACCGAAGCGGACATCGATTTCTTCGAAGTCGGCGGCGCCTTTGAAATCCCATTGCATGCCAAACTGCTGGCCAACAGCGGCCGCTACGCAGGCATCGTCGGCGCAGCCCTCGTTGTGGATGGGGGAATCTATCGCCACGAGTTCGTCGCTCAGTCGGTGGTCAGCGCGCTGATGCAAGTACAGCTGGAAACTGAAGTGCCGGTGTTCTCGGTAGTCCTCACCCCTCACCACTTCCACGCAGGCGAAGAACACCTGAAGTTCTTCTTCGAACACTTCCTGCACAAAGGCCAGGAAGCGGCGAAGACCTGCGCGGATACCGTTGCTAAAGTGCGTGCGATTCGCCGTAGCGAAGGGCAGAAGAAAGTCGGCTGATTGACTGGTATCGCTCTCACGAGTTGGCGATGAACCTGTGCAGGCTGTGTGAAAACCTCACGAGCCAATTAGCTGGCTAAAAAACGCTCAAAAAAACGCGTTCCTACGTGAGTTTGAGGTCTGTGACCCACACAAACTTTTAAAGATTTCACGTGAGCGCGCGCAGTTTGTTTTTGTCTGAGGGTTTTCACACAGTCTGTGTGGGAGCGAATTCATTCGCGAAAGCGGCATTACAACCAACAGATATCTATCGAATGTACTGCCCTATTCGCGAATGAATTCGCTCCCACAGGTGCTCTGCAATTCCGAGATCTCGCAAAATCTGCGAGAGCGCCGCAATTATCGCGTCAGGCTCAGACCAGCCCATCCGCTGTAGCAGGCACAATCAATATCCCCGCGCGCAAGCCATTCTTGACCTTGGGATTCGGGAAAATGATCCTCGCGCCCTCTTCTTCTACTATCCAGCGTGAATGGCTCAGGTCGTCAGCCAGAACGTAGCCTTTATCCAGCGGCGAAAAGTTTTCCACGTCCAAGGGCAAGTGCAGCCTGAAACCATCGCTGTGCTTGATGATTTCCCGGGCAACGCTGAACAGCTGCAAACCCTCAAGACTTTCGTCCACCGCAGGCTCAGTGCCTTCGATCATCTGCTCCAGACGCGTGCGCAAGCGAGTCAGATCAACTTCCTGGTTCTGCCCGAACGGTCGCGCCTTGCCCAGTTCAAGGGTAAAAGCCTCGGCCCCGAGCTTGTCGTAGGTATAGGCGCTGAACACGATAGAGGGTTTGTTCTGCAGCAATACCGCCGTCATGCCTGCTGCCTGCAACCGCGCCAGCTCCCGGCGCGAATGCTGACGCCCTTCTTTCCAGGGATACAGCGCGAATTGTTCGATCTTCGAACCACGAATGGCCGTGTGCAGGTCGTAGTGCAAACGGTAGCGGTCCGGAATGCTGAAAAACGTCGCCGCCAGCCGCTCCAGCTCGCAGGCGCGCAACGCCTCGGCTCCACCGCTGTGCTCATGACGACCGTTGAACAGCCGATTAACGTCCTGCTCAACATACCGCTCGCCACGGCGCATGGCGTCGGGATTACCGAACAGGAAAAGAATACGTGCCCGCGGCTGTAATTCGCTGCGGGCAATGCTGCGGATCAATTCATCCAGCAGCTCGATAGGTGCCGTCTCGTTGCCATGAATTCCGGCGGACAACAGCAAATCCGTGCCGTTGTCCCGATCCTGGGCAGGACGCACTTCCAGCGCACCTTCGCTCAGCCATCGCAATCGCACTCCGGCGACTGTCACTTGAGTCTTTTCTGCCGGTTCACGTCCAGCCAAAGTCAGGTCAAGCAGTTTACCGAGGGCGAGCATAGGCACTGTTCCCTAAATGGGTGAAGTGGGTCTTAGTGATTGCAGTCCGGGCCGTGCACATGCTCTTCGTCTTCACCGACGTCGGCAGGCTCCATTTCCAGCTGCAGGCTGACCAGGTTGGTCGCCAGAGGACGCAACAACAGGTTCGCGTACTCGGCATCACCTTCTTCGACATCGACGCCGATCAGCAGCTGGCCGCGGCCATCGTGCTGAATCCAGATTTCCTTGCCCTGCCAGACGACCGCAACGCGGGTGCAGGAGGTTTCCAGCTGGGTGCCATCGGTGTCTTCAAGGATCAACTGCAGGGTGTCGCTCATAATCGGTGTTCTCTATGGAGAGGTAAGGACGGCGGGTCGTGCCAGACACCACCCGCCGGAATTTCAGGCCAGCTGAAAAGGATAAACTGCGCCCAGTTTAAGGATTTGCGTCAATTCATCCAATGCTCCGCGGCATTCGACCAGCAATTGCGGGTCTGCCAGATCATCTTCGCTCATGCGGTCACGATAATGCCTGTCGACCCACTGGGTCAGCGTGTCGTACAGCGGCGCGGTCATGATAACCCCGGGATTGACCGCCGCCAGCTCGGTTTCATTGAGCGCGACCCGCAGACGCAGGCACGCCGGGCCGCCGCCATTCTGCATGCTCTGCTTGAGGTCAAAGACTTTAACCTCCCTGACCGGACCAGCACCCGCGGTCAGCCCTTGCAGGTAACGCCAGACTCGCTCATTGCCGCGACACTCTTCGGGCACGACCAGCAACATGGTGCCATCGGGGCGGGACAATAGCTGGCTATTGAACAGGTAAGAACGCACCGCATCTTCGACCGAAACTTCGGCACGCGGAACGCAAATCGGCTGGAGCTGGCCGCCGCAACGGGCAAGCTTGTCCTGCAATTCAGCCAGCATGCGCTCGGTATGGAGAAATGCGTCCTCGTGATAGAACAACACTTCGCCGTTACCCACGGCAATCACATCGTTGTGAAACACACCCTGATCAATCACCGCCGGGTTCTGCTGACCGAAAACGACGGCGCTGTCACTCAAACCATGCAAGCGAGCCACGGCCTGGGATGCTTCGAGGGTCTGGCGCGCAGGGTACTTCTGCGGCTCAGGAAATCGCGAATCAAAAGCGCTGCGCCCGAACACGAAAAACTCCACCCCCGCCTCGCCATAGTCACGGCATAGACGCGTGTGATTGGCGGCGCCCTCATCACCAAACTGGGCAACAGAAGGGAGTGCCGCGTGGTGGGCAAAGTGTTGCGAATTGGCGAACATCGCCGCCAGCACGCGGCTGGTGGTCGGGTGCTCAATGCTGCGGTGGTATTTGCAGGCCAGGTTGGCGGCGGTGAAATGCACGCGGCCATCAGCGGTGTCGGCGCTCGGGCTGACCGTCGCGGCGTTGGCGACCCACATGCTCGAGGCTGAACAACTGGCAGCTAGCAGAGGTTTGGCTTGCCTGGCAGCCTGCTCGATCACATGTGCGTCTGTGCCGCTAAAGCCAAGACGGCGCAGACCGGCGATATCCGGACGCTCCTGTGGCGCGAGGACACCCTGGGTAAAACCCATGTCCATCAACGCCTTCATCTTCGCCAGGCCCTGCAACGCAGCCTCGCGAGGATTGGAGGACTGCAGGCAATTGCTTTGCGAGGCGACGTTACCGTACGACAGACCGCCGTAGTTGTGCGTCGGCCCGACCAGGCCGTCAAAATTGACTTCGTATGATTTCATCGGCTCGGCTCCGTGGATCTTTTCTTATAAGCGTAAGGTTCAATCATCGCTTCGCAGCCTTGGGCAGCTTTATCAAACAACATATAACTTACTGAACTGACATGGATTTTCTGTAGGAGCTGCCGAAGGCTGCGAAGCATTCATCCTGACACTCCGCCATCGCAGCCTTCGGCAGCTCCTTGTATGTTGCTCCTGCACCAAGGAGAAGGGTTAGTCTCTAAGGTGTGACATACGAGAAATACGTTTCTGGGG
>NZ_JAWHNU010000022.1:0-18051 GCF_032582135.1 Pseudomonas syringae group sp. J309-1
CCTCGCTGTCGTTGGCTTCTTAAGAATGCCACCGTGGCGCTACTGACGCCTCGGCTTGGGCGAGTCCATCCAATTACAAAATCAAGAACTCGCTTGCAGGCAACATAGAATCTCCCACAGGTTTGATGTGATCCTGCGATCGGATGAGCGTGAAGTCCGGCACCTCTTACCTGTCAGACATCCCGGTATCGCGTTCCTAGTAAAGCATCATCTTCGCTTCATCCATTTCGGCACCCAAAGTTCCGCCGCTCATGTCCAGCCCCAGTTGATGAAACGCCGGAAGGCTGCTCAACTCGATCTGGCTGTAAGGGTGGCTGGTGCCCTGATAGATGTGTACGGTCGCGATTTGCACCAGATCGATGTAATCCGCTGATTGTGATACGCGGGTTAAGTCCTGAAAGCTTCCGGGGACGGAGGCCAGCATGTCCGGAAAATCCCACGAGCGCAGAAGTCTTTCGCCGATGACCGGGTGGATGGACTCGATCACATGGTTGAGGCTGACCGGATCAGCCAGCAGTTCGAAGTGATCTTCGGCGTAGGTCAGGATCGGCAGTACGCCGATCAGATGGATCAACCCGGCGAGCGTTGCCTTGTCGGGCTTGAGTGACGGGCGACGATAGCTCAGCGCATAGCTGATGCCTGCTACCTGCAGGCTTTGTTTCCATATCTCGCGCAACTTGCGTTCAACCACTTCAGACTTGGCGTGGAACATTTGCTCCACCACCAGCCCAATGGCCAGGTTGCAGGTGTAGTTGACACCCAGGCGGGTAATCGCCGTATTAACGTCGCTGACTTCAAAGTTCGGGCGCAGCAGGGGGCTGTTCACCACCTTGATCAAGCGTGCTGAAAGCGCGGTATCGCTGCCAATCACCCGGCTCAGCTCGGCGACGCTGATTTCGGTATTTTCGGCCGCCAGGCGAATCTTTAATGCTACTTCCGGAAGGGTAGGCAAGAACAGGGCGTCTCTATCGATCGCCTTGATCAAGTTCCTTTGCACCTCTTCAGCCATCTCGCTCATGTCGCATCTCGTAGACGTTTGGGTAGTCCCGTGCCTCTTCTTACCCAGGGTGCGAGGAGGCGGGACAGATATGCAGACATTTCCAGCGTGAAGGTGTTCGTCAGGTTCAGCGCTGTGTCTCGAGTTTGCTGTCCAGCGTGTACGGCAACTCAGCCAGTTGCAGGGCTGGGCCTTCCGGTGAGCCGAGCTGGATCTGGGCATTTTCCACCGCATCGGCCTGAAGCACCGCCAGCAGTTCGATGCCGGTTTCAGCCTTGGCCGCCAGGACGACGTTGCCGACGGCGCTGGCATGTACCGTGGAGAACAATGCCGCGCCTGGCTCTGGAAGTTCCTGGTCAGCAAGCGTCAAACGATAAAGGCGGCGTTTGAGCTTGCCGAGATACTGCATGCGCGCAACGATTTCCTGGCCTGTGTAGCAGCCTTTTTTGAAGCTCACACCGCCAACCGCCTGCAGGTTGACCATTTGCGGGATGAACTCTTCGCGGGTAGCACCGAACACCTGGCCGATACCGGCGCGGATCTGCCCCAACTGCCAATCGTTAAGCGTGCCTTCATTCAGTTGCGCCGCCAGACGTGATTGAACGTCACTGGCGTGATCGGCGCGCACCCATAATTCGGCCCGGGATGGGGAGACCCGAATTGCAATCAGGTCGTTGGCGCGGACTACCGAGTCAGTCTCTTGCGCGAGATCAAGGCCAAGATTGACCAGGGCGCCGTCGCCGTTATGCAGGCCGAATCGCACCCAGGAGGCGCTTTCATCGGTCAGCTTCGACTTGGAGAACACGGCGTATTTCTTCAGATCAGCCAGTTGTGGCTCGATCAGCTCACTGGCCATGGCAAGCAGGCAGCCATCGCCTTCGAGCAGAATGCGAAAGCTCGATTGCATGCGGCCCTTTTGCGTGCAGCGTGCACCCAGAGTGGCTTTGGTGTCACTCAGGTAATCGAGGTTGCAGGTCAATTGGCCCTGCAGGAATTTGCTGGCATCGACGCCGCGGACGGCGAGAACACCTTCATGGGAAAGCGGGCAGTAGAAAGCTGTATCGGCCATGAGTCATCGCAACGGAAAAAAGTCTGGGGCACATGATAGTGCCGAGTCCGGAGAATAGGTACATGAAAACTACTGCGACCATTGCGAGGTTCGCTCATGTGGCCTGCGGTTGTATACTCGCCGCCTATTTTGAGGAGCGCTCCATGGTCGAAGACGTCGAACTCAACCGCCTTTACTGGCACAGCCGCCGCGGCATGCTTGAACTGGATGTGCTGCTGGTACCGTTTGTCCGGGAAGTTTACCCGACGCTCAATGATGTCGACCGCGATCTGTATCGCCGCCTGCTGACCTGTGAAGACCAGGACATGTTTGGCTGGTTCATGCAGCGTGGCGAATCCGAAGATGCAGAGCTGCAGCGCATGGTTCGCATGATTCTGGATCGTGTCCAGCCAAAGTGACCGTTTTGAATGCCACTGGCGTGCCTCGCGTGCACTGTTGGTGGCGTATGGCATTGCGCAACTTCTGGCGCTGATCGCTCTTTATATGCTCGCCGTGCCAGGTTGGGTGTTGGCGCTAGGCCTGGTGCTGTGTGCAGCCCATGGCATTTATGTGTTATCCGGCTCAATTCTGCTGACTAGCGCCACTGCCTTTACCGGGCTGCGGCGCAATGCTGAGGGCTGGCAGTTGTGGAATCAGCGTGATGGCTGGCAGTCCGTGCAGATGTGCCGCGACAGCATGGCGCTGCCTCTGATCGTCGTGCTGCGCTTTCGCCTCGCGGATGAAAGTCGCAGCAGATGGCGAATGACGCGTGGTCTGTGTATCCCTCGCGACGCAATGGAGCCGGATATTCACCGGCGCCTGCGGCTGCGACTGAAATTCAGCCGACGTAGGTGGGCGGCACCAGAATAGTGTCGCGTGCTTCGGGCAGCATGTCTGGATAGTCCAGCGTGTAATGGAGGCCGCGAGACTCTTTGCGCTCCATGGCTGACCTGATCATCAGTTCGGCGACCTGTGCAAGATTCCTCAGTTCGATAAGGTCTCTGCTGACTTTGTAGTTGCTGTAGAACTCATCGATTTCGTCAAGCAGCAGGCGCACCCGGTGTTGAGCGCGCTGCAAACGCTTGTTGGTTCTCACGATCCCTACGTAATCCCACATGAAGCGCCGCAGTTCGTCCCAGTTGTGAGCGATGATCACGTCTTCGTCGGAGTCGGTCACCTGGCTGGCATCCCACATCGGCAAAGGCGCAACTTCCGGGATCTGCGGCAGTTGTTCGAGAATGTCTGCCGCCGCCGAGCGGGCGTAGACGAAGCACTCAAGCAGCGAGTTACTTGCCATGCGATTGGCGCCGTGTAAACCCGTGCAGCTGGTTTCGCCAATGGCATACAGGTTCGGTACGTCGGTACGACCGCGATAATCCACAATCACGCCGCCACAGGTGTAATGCGCGGCGGGTACCACCGGGATCGGATGGCGGGTGATGTCGATGGCGAATTCCAGGCAACGTTCATAGACCGTCGGGAAATGACCTTTGATGAAGGCTTCAGGCTTGTGGCTGATGTCCAGATAGACGCAATCGATGCCAAGGCGCTTCATCTCGTGGTCGATGGCGCGGGCGACGATGTCTCGAGGGGCCAATTCTGCGCGGGGATCGAAGCGTTGCATGAAGCGTTCGCCGTTGGGCAGTTTGAGGTGGGCGCCTTCACCACGTAGCGCTTCAGTTACCAGGAAGCTTTTGGCCTGCGGGTGATAGAGGCAGGTAGGGTGGAACTGGTTGAATTCCAGATTGGCTACCCGGCAACCAGACCGCCAGGCCATGGCGATGCCATCACCGCACGTGCCATCCGGGTTGCTGGTGTAGAGGTAGACTTTGGCTGCGCCGCCGGACGCGAGGACAGTGAAGCGTGCGCCATAAGTGTCGACTTCGCCGCTGCTGCGATTGAGTACATAGGCGCCGAGGCAGCGTTGTCCTTCCTGGCCGAGGCGGCGTTCAGTGATCAGGTCAATGGCCACCTTTTGTTCGAGTAATTCGATATTGGGTCGTGATCTGGCCTGCTCCAGCAATGTCTTGAAAATTGCTGCGCCAGTGGCATCTGCTGCGTGAATAATGCGCCGATGACTGTGACCGCCTTCACGGGTTAGATGGAATTCGAAGCCGGTGTCCTCAGGGCTCGAATGGTCTTCGCGAGTGAAGGGGACGCCTTGATCAATAAGCCACTGAATGGCTTCGCGACTGTGTTCGACGGTAAAGCGCGCCGCGTCTTCATTGCACAGTCCGCCGCCTGCATCGAGCGTGTCCGCCACATGGGATTGCACCGTGTCGCTTTGGTCGAGAACCGCTGCCACGCCACCCTGAGCCCAGAATGTAGAGCCATTGGCCAGCTCACCCTTGCTTAGAACCGCAATCCGTAAATGAGCGGGTAATGTCAGTGCGAGGCTCAAGCCTGCTGCGCCGCTGCCGATCACTAGTACGTCGTGTTGAAAATGTTTGCTCATCTATGAATTCCGCACGCTGCGGCCACTAGTATAAGTAAGGGTGTAGCGGCACAATAGCCGCGCCTTTATGGCAATGTGGAACTATGAAGGGCCCGGATTGTGCTCCAGTCCGTGTCTGAATGCATACCGTTTAGCGTCAGTTGGGTCGTAGATTGCTAAATACTGCGGCTATCTTCCTACGTACGGAGTGTTATTGGTCTCACAACTGCTATCGAACTTCGGGAACTTTTTATGATCACTCGGGTTCAATAGCTGGTTGCCTGTAGAGGGACGGCGTCGGCTTTGAGTGGGCTGATCAAGCTATCACCAGCGAATTCGACGACTAGATTATTCGCGCAGCCGACATGGTTCGAGCTGCGTTTTTCCGTGCGGACCATTGAGCGTCCACAGGAAACTTGCCTGGAGGGGAGAACTTTTGCGAGATGCCCGAGTCTATGTATGCAAGCCGACAGACTGGCTGGTACAGCGCTCCTTCAAGCTTTATGAGGAGTGTTCATGCTAACCCAGGAAGAAGATCAGCAGCTGGTCGAGCGCGTTCAGCGTGGCGACAAGCGAGCTTTTGATCTGTTGGTGCTGAAGTATCAGCACAAGATTCTCGGGTTGATCGTGCGTTTCGTGCACGACACCCATGAAGCTCAAGACGTAGCGCAAGAGGCTTTTATCAAGGCTTATCGTGCGCTCGGAAACTTTCGCGGTGACAGCGCCTTTTATACGTGGCTGTACCGCATCGCCATTAACACGGCGAAGAACTATCTGGTGTCGCGCGGTCGGCGACCACCTGATAGCGATGTAAGGTCTGAAGACGCGGAGTTCTACGATGGCGATCACGGCCTCAAGGACATCGAGTCGCCGGAGCGTGCATTGTTAAGGGATGAGATCGAGGGAACTGTCCATCGAACTATCCAGCTTCTCCCGGAAGATTTACGTACTGCCCTAACTTTACGTGAGTTCGACGGTCTGAGTTACGAAGACATTGCCAGCGTCATGCAATGTCCGGTGGGTACCGTACGTTCTCGGATTTTCCGGGCTCGGGAAGCCATCGATAAAGCCCTGCAGCCGTTGTTGCAGGAATCCTGAGACAGCGGCGATAGCCAAGAGAGGAACCGCCATGAGTCGTGAAGCCCTGCAGGAATCGCTGTCCGCAGTGATGGATAACGAAGCGGACGAACTGGAATTACGTCGGGTACTGAATGCCATTGACGATGCGGATACACGCGCCACATGGTCGCGTTATCAGATTGCTCGTGCAGCGATGCACAAAGAGCTGTTGATCCCTCACTTGGATATCACAGCTGCAGTTTCTGCCGCGATCGCCGACGAAGTCAGCCCATTGAAAGCTGCTCGTGGTCCATGGCGCAGCCTGGGTCGTCTGGCAGTTGCAGCGTCGGTTACCGTAGCGGTACTGGCTGGTGTGCGCTTGTACAACCAGGATGACATCGCCGGTGCACAGCTTGCTCAACAGGCTCCACAGCCTGCCAGCATGTCTGTACCGCAAGTGAAAGGTCCGGCCGTATTGGCTGGCTACACTGAGAGCAGCGAGCCTGCGCAAGGTCCGATGGTCAATGGTGTTTTGCAAGGTCAGTCCGGTCAGGATCAGCGTCTGCCAGGTTACCTGCGTCAACATGCTCAGCAAGCTGCGTTGAAAGGCACTGAAAGCGCTCTGCCTTACGCACGTGCTGCAAGCCTGGAAAACCGTTAAGGAGGATCATGCGCGCCATTCCTCTATTGCCTTTGTTGCTTGGTGGATGGCTTGTCCTCCCCGCTCACGCCGATGAAGCGCAAGATTCGCTAAAGCGTCTTGCGCAGGCTGAGCAGCAGCAAAGCTTTCAAGGTACCTTCGTTTACGAACGAAACGGTAGTTTCTCCACTCACCGAATCTGGCATCGGGTCACCGATGGCAAGGTTCGTGAGCGTTTGCTTCAGCTGGACGGTTCTGCTCAGGAAGTGTTGCGCGTAGACGGGGTAACCCAATGCGTCAGCGGCACTCTCGAAGCTGGAGTGTCTAATGTCCCCGATTCTGCAGTTCATGCATACGATGCTAAAAAGCTCTCTGCCTGGTACGACATGAAAGTTGTCGGTACCTCGCGTGTGGCGGGCCGTGCAGCAAAAATCATTGCCTTGAGCCCCAAAGATCAGCATCGCTACGGCATCGAACTACACCTCGATGATGAAACCGGTTTGCCTCTCAAATCGTTGTTGTTGAGCGAAAAAGGGCAACTACTGGAGCGTTTTCAATTCACCGAATTCGATACTGCCAGCGTCCCTGATGATCATGCGTTGCAAGCCAGTGCTGATTGCAAAGCAGTGGACGTCGCCAAGTCCAGGCCTGAAGCTTCGAAAAATCCGGCACCTTGGCATCTGGAGTGGATGCCGCCTGGTTTTGAACTCAGCAGCAGTGCAGTCCGTAAAGACCCGGCTACCAGCGTCCAGGTCAGTAACCTGATGTATGACGACGGTATTGCCCGGTTTTCGGTTTTCGTAGAGCCAATCAGTGGCGCTGTGGTGACTGATACGCGTACCCAGCTTGGTCCTACGGTGGCCGTGTCTCGTCGATTGACGACACCTAAAGGCGATGTGTTGGTGACGGTGGTCGGTGAAGTGCCCATCGGTACCGCTGAGCGAGTGGCGCTTTCGCTACGCAGCACTGATCTGCAAGCCAGCAAGAAGTAGGTCGTAAAAGTGCTGGTTCGAGCCCAAGATGTAGAAGGTTTCATCTTGGGCTCGGCAAGCCGCACAGCAAGCCTTTGCAGGATTTCTGGTCAGTTCGCCGAAATGTTTGGTGAGGTTTCCAGGTTGCAAAAACTCTCGTTTTTTTCTATAGGTCACAGCCTTGCAGCTCTGGCCTTTGTTGTTTCCGGGTCAGAGAAATGGCTGCTGGGAATATGCACTCGGTCGAGTGCCATGGACGCAGGCTCATTGGGCCTTTCGGTCTGTACTGCTTAACTCTGCTCGTTGTGAACGGGAGCCGTATGTCTATACCAAGCTTGAAATCCTATCTTTCACTATTTGCTGCCGTGCTGATGCTCGGGCAAGTCGTCTCCGCTCAGGCCGAGTCGCTGCCGGACTTCACCACGCTCGTAGAGCAAGCCTCGCCGGCCGTCGTGAATATCAGTACCCGGCAGAAAATGCCCGAGCGTTCGGTCGCCCAGAATCAAATGCCTGACCTTGAAGGCCTGCCGCCGATGTTGCGCGAGTTTCTTGAGCGCAGCGTTCCGCCTGGCTCCCGTCCGCCTGGTTCGGGTCGTGGAGATCGTCAGCGTGAAGCGCAATCTCTAGGCTCCGGGTTCATTATCTCGGCTGATGGTTATGTGTTGACCAATAACCACGTGATCGACGGCGCTGACGAGATTCTGGTTCGTCTGTCCGATCGCAGCGAACTCAAAGCCAAGCTGGTTGGCACTGATCCACGTACTGACGTGGCGGTATTGAAGATCGAAGGCAAAGACCTGCCAACCGTCAAACTCGGCAACTCCGAGAAACTGAAGGTCGGCGAGTGGGTGCTGGCGATCGGTTCGCCGTTCGGTTTTGACCATTCCGTGACCAAAGGTATCGTCAGCGCCAAGGGCCGTAGTCTGCCTAACGACACATACGTGCCGTTCATCCAGACCGACGTGGCGATCAACCCGGGTAACTCCGGTGGTCCGCTGTTCAACATGGCGGGCGAGGTGGTCGGTATCAACTCGCAGATTTTCACTCGCTCCGGTGGCTTCATGGGACTGTCGTTCGCGATTCCTATCGACGTAGCGCTGGATGTTGCCAATCAGATCAAGGCCAGCGGCAAGGTAAACCGTGGCTGGCTGGGGGTTGTGATTCAAGAGGTCAACAAAGACCTCGCTGAATCCTTCGGTCTGGACAAGCCTGCCGGTGCACTGGTTGCGCAAGTCCTCGACAATGGTCCGGCTGCGAAGGGTGGCCTGCAGGTGGGCGACGTGATCCTGAGTGCCAATGGCACGCCTATCGTGATGTCGGCTGATTTGCCGCACCTGATTGGCAATCTCAAAGATGGCAGCAAGGCTGAGCTGGGTATTATTCGCGACGGTAAACGCCAGACCCTGAACGTCACCGTAGGTGCGTTGCCTGACGAAGGTCAGGAAATGGGCGCTGGGGATGCTGCCGGCGCCGAGCGCAGCAGTAATCGTCTGGGCGTATCGGTTGTGGACTTGACCGCTGAGCAGCAGAAGACGCTTGAACTCAAGGGTGGTGTCGTCATCAAGGAAGTGACCGACGGTCCGGCGGCTCTCATCGGCTTGCAGGCTGGCGATGTGATTACCCACTTGAACAATCAGGCCATCAGCTCGGCGAAGAACTTCACCGAAATAGCCAAAGGCTTGCCGAAGAATCGCTCGGTTTCCATGCGCGTACTGCGTCAGGGGCGTGCGAGCTTCATCACCTTCAAGCTGGCTGAATAGTCGGGTCGATCAGCGAAAAGGGCGGTGCTTACCGCCCTTTTTTGTGCGTGGTGTGCGCTCTAATGTTGATCCTGTCGCCGCTGAACGTGACGCCCAAGCGTTAGTTCAGGTACAATTCCCGGCTATTTTTCGGCGGGCAATCTGCCTGCAACCTTTTTGAGTGTTGATCCGTGAGTGATTTGAGTCATATCCGTAATTTCTCCATCATCGCCCACATTGACCATGGCAAGTCGACGCTGGCCGACCGCTTCATTCAAATGTGCGGCGGCTTGTCCGAGCGTGAAATGGAAGCTCAGGTACTTGACTCCATGGATCTCGAGCGTGAGCGCGGGATCACCATCAAGGCCCACAGCGTTACGCTGCACTACAAGGCCAATGACGGTAAAACCTACCAGCTGAACTTCATCGACACCCCGGGTCACGTCGACTTCACCTATGAAGTCAGCCGTTCCCTGGCCGCGTGCGAAGGTGCGTTGCTGGTTGTGGATGCCGGTCAAGGCGTTGAGGCACAGTCTGTTGCCAACTGCTACACCGCCATCGAGCAGGGCCTTGAGGTCATGCCGGTCCTGAACAAGATGGACTTGCCGCAGGCCGATCCGGACCGCGTCAAGGACGAAATCGAGAAGATCATCGGCATTGACGCCACCGATGCCGTGGCGTGCAGCGCCAAGAGCGGCATGGGCGTTGCTGAGGTACTGGAGCGTCTGGTTCACACCATTCCTGCACCTACCGGCAACATCGAAGATCCGCTGCAAGCGTTGATCATCGACTCGTGGTTCGACAATTATCTGGGTGTTGTCTCCCTGGTACGTGTCCGTCACGGCCGGGTGAGGAAGGGCGACAAGATTCTTGTGAAGTCCACCGGCAAGATGCACCTGGTCGACAGCGTGGGCGTTTTCAGCCCCAAGCACACCGCCACCGTTGACCTGAAAGCCGGCGAAGTAGGCTTCATCATCGCCGGCATCAAAGACATTCACGGCGCGCCGGTCGGTGACACGCTGACGTTGAGCACCACGCCGGATGTTGAAGTCCTGCCCGGTTTCAAACGCATTCAGCCGCAGGTTTACGCCGGTCTGTTCCCGGTCAGCTCCGATGACTTTGAAGACTTCCGCGAAGCGCTGCAAAAGCTGACGCTGAATGACTCCTCCTTGCAGTATTCGCCAGAAAGCTCTGACGCACTGGGCTTCGGCTTCCGTTGCGGCTTCCTCGGCATGCTGCACATGGAGATCATCCAGGAGCGTCTGGAGCGCGAGTACGATCTGGACCTGATCACCACAGCGCCGACGGTTATCTTCGAGCTTTTGCTCAAGACCGGTGAAACGATTTACGTCGATAACCCATCCAAGCTGCCAGACCTTTCGGCTGTCGAAGACATGCGCGAACCTATCGTTCGGGCAAATATTCTTGTGCCGCAGGAACACCTTGGTAACGTCATTACTCTGTGTATCGAGAAGCGTGGTGTTCAGCACGACATGCTGTTCCTTGGTACCCAGGTGCAAGTGACCTACGATTTGCCGATGAACGAAGTGGTTCTGGACTTCTTCGACCGTCTCAAATCGGTAAGCCGTGGTTATGCATCGCTGGACTATCATTTCGACCGTTATCAGTCCGCGAATCTGGTGAAGCTGGACGTCCTGATCAACGCCGAGAAGGTCGATGCACTGGCGCTGATCGTGCACCGTGACAACGCGGCTTACAAAGGCCGCGCGTTGACCGAGAAAATGAAAGAGCTGATTCCTCGGCAGATGTTCGACGTAGCGATTCAGGCTGCCATTGGCGGTCAGATCATTGCGCGTACCACCGTCAAGGCACTCAGAAAGAACGTATTGGCCAAATGTTACGGCGGCGACGTCAGCCGGAAACGTAAATTGCTTGAGAAGCAAAAGGCCGGTAAGAAACGCATGAAGCAGGTCGGCAACGTGGAAATTCCACAAGAAGCTTTCCTTGCAGTGCTCAGGTTGGAATAGTCAGGTCCTATGTCACTAAATTTCCCGCTGTTGCTGGTCATCGCTGTATTCGTCTGCGGTTTGCTGGCGTTGCTTGATCTGGTCATCCTGGCTCCTCGTCGCCGGACTGCCATCACAACGTATCAAGGCAGTGTCAGCCAGCCGGATGTTGCGGTGGTAGAGCGCCTGAACAAGGAACCTTTGCTGGTTGAATACGGCAAATCGTTCTTCCCGGTGCTGTTCATCGTTCTGGTGCTGCGTTCGTTTCTGGTCGAGCCGTTTCAGATACCCTCCGGGTCGATGATTCCGACGCTGCGGGTAGGTGATTTCATCCTGGTGAACAAGTTCTCTTACGGGATTCGCTTGCCGGTCATCGATGAGAAAGTGATCTCGATCGGCGAACCGAAACACGGTGACGTTATGGTGTTCCGCTACCCGAGCGACCCGAGCGTCAACTACATCAAGCGTGTAATCGGTTTGCCGGGTGACCGGATTCGCTACACCGGTGACAAGAAGCTGTTCATCAACGGTGAGCTGGTTGCCAAGCAACTGATCGGTACTGAGCCAGGCACCTTGGGCAGTGCAGAGCTGTACAGCGAGAAGCTGGGTGAAGTCGAGCATCAGATCCGTCAGGAAATGACTCGTTACCGTGCGCAGCCTGACCACGAGTGGACAGTGCCGGCCGGCCATTACTTCATGATGGGCGACAACCGCGACAACTCCAACGACAGCCGCTACTGGGATGATCCCAATATCCCCAAGGATGAGCTGGGTATGGTTCCGGACAAGAACATCGTCGGCAAAGCCTTTGCCGTATGGATGAGCTGGCCTGAGCCAAAACTGAGTCACTTCCCTAACTTCTCGCGGGTTGGGTTGATAAAGTAATCAATACGGCGCTGTTTTCTACAGCGCCGTATGTCATTTGGGTTGCTCGAAAAATGTGCTGCGACTGGTGGGTACATCTGCGAGTGCGGTGACGAGCTATCCTTGGAGTCGTACATGACGTTCGCCGGTTCGCAAAAGGGATGGTCGTTTACAGGAGTATTGCTGGCGGCAGCGCTGGGGATTTTCGCACTGAGTGTGGCTTTCAAGCTGGTCCCGCATTACCTGGATAACAGGGAGATGAAGAAAATCATTAATGCGGTCGACAGCAACCCTGCTCTGGAAATCACTACGATCAGCGATTTTTACAGCTATGTCGGGAAGAATATGCAGGTCAACAGTATTCGGGATGTGGATTTGAACAAGGCGTTAAGCGTGACGGTAGTGAACAACAGGTTCGTTGCCCATTTGAAATATGAACAACGTGAACCATTGATCCGCAACATTGATCTGGTGGTCATGTTCGACGACACCATCAGCGTGGGTAAACCGTGAGCGTTTCCTTGAGTCGCCTGGAGCGTCAGCTCGGCTATACCTTCAAGGATCAGGAACTGATGGTCCTGGCCCTGACTCACCGTAGTTTCGCTGGTCGCAATAATGAGCGTCTGGAGTTCCTCGGTGATGCCATTCTGAACTTCGTTGCGGGTGAAGCGCTGTTTGACCGCTTCCCGCAGGCACGTGAAGGCCAGTTGTCGCGTCTGCGAGCGCGTCTGGTGAAAGGCGAAACCCTGGCCTTGCTGGCCCGCGGTTTTGATCTGGGTGAGTACCTGCGCCTCGGGTCTGGCGAATTGAAGAGCGGCGGCTTCCGTCGTGAGTCGATTCTGGCCGACGCCCTTGAGGCGCTGATTGGTGCGATTTATCTGGATGCAGGCATGGAGATGGCTCGCGAACGCGTGCTGGCCTGGCTGACCACGGAGTTCGACAGCCTGACGCTGGTCGACACCAACAAAGATCCAAAAACCCGATTGCAGGAGTTTCTGCAGTCGCGTGCCTGTGAGCTGCCGCGTTACGAGGTGGTGGATATCCAGGGCGAACCGCATTGCCGGACATTTTTTGTCGAATGCGAGATCACCTTATTGAATGAAAAAAGCCGGGGTCAGGGTGTCAGCCGTCGTATTGCCGAACAGGTAGCAGCGGCCGCAGCACTCATTGCCCTTGGCGTGGAGAACGGCCATGACTGATTCAACCGCAACACGCTGTGGCTACGTTGCCATCGTCGGCCGCCCGAACGTGGGCAAATCCACGCTGCTCAACCACATTCTTGGTCAGAAGCTGGCGATTACCTCGCGCAAGCCGCAGACCACTCGCCACAACATGCTGGGCATCAAGACCGAAGGCGCTGTGCAGGCTATCTACGTCGATACACCGGGCATGCACAAGAATGGCGAGAAGGCGCTCAATCGCTACATGAACAAGACGGCCTCGGCTGCGTTGAAAGACGTTGATGTTGTCATCTTCGTGGTTGACCGTACCCGCTGGACCGACGAAGACCAGATGGTTCTCGAACGCGTGCAGTATGTTCAGGGCCCACTGATCCTGGCGATCAACAAGACCGACCGGATCGAAGACAAGGCTGAGCTGATGCCGCATCTGGAGTGGCTGCAAGGCCAGCTGCCGAATGCGTCCATCGTGCCGATTTCCGCGCAACACGGGCACAATCTTGACGCGCTGGAAAGTTTGATTGCTTCGCACCTGCCGGAAAACGATCACTTCTTCCCGGAAGACCAGATCACCGACCGCAGCAGCCGCTTCCTCGCCGCCGAGCTGGTCCGTGAGAAGATCATGCGCCAGTTGGGTGCCGAGCTGCCTTACCAGATCACCGTGGAAATCGAAGAATTCAAGCAGCAGGGCAAAACCCTGCATATCCATGCCTTGATTCTTGTTGAGCGTGACGGCCAGAAGAAAATCATCATTGGCGACAAGGGCGATCGCATCAAGCGTATCGGCACTGAAGCGCGCCGCGACATGGAGTTGCTGTTCGACTCCAAGGTCATGCTCAACCTTTGGGTCAAAGTCAAAGGCGGCTGGTCCGATGACGAACGCGCCCTGCGTTCGCTTGGCTACGGCGACCTGTAAATCCTGATCTGTCCGGTACTGCCCGTGCGGCGGTACCGGATTGCCTGAACGCCTTCGCTTCTCTCGAGCCGCCCTGAAATGATCAGCGTGCCAGTCGGCCAACCTGCTTACGTGTTGCACAGCCGGGCGTACCGTGAAAACAGCGCGCTGGTGGACTTCCTCACGCCTCAAGGTCGCTTGCGTGCAGTGCTGCGCAGTGCGCGCGGCAAGGCGGGTACACTGGCGCGGCCGTTTGTCCCGCTGGAAGTGGAATTCCGTGGCCGTGGCGAGCTGAAAAATGTCGGGCGTATGGAAAGCTCCGGCGTCGCCAGCTGGATGGTAGGTGATGCATTGTTCAGCGGGCTTTACCTCAACGAACTGCTGATCCGCCTGTTGCCTGCCGAAGACCCCCATCCCGCCGTGTTCGATCACTACGCCGCAACGTTGCAAGCCCTGGCAGAGGGGCGACCGCTGGAGCCATTGCTGCGCTCCTTCGAATGGCGTCTGCTGGATGATCTGGGCTACGGCTTCGCGCTGGATGTCGATATCAATGGCGAACCACTGGATGCCAAGGGCATGTATCGGCTGCAAGTGGATGCGGGGCTTGAACAGGTGTATCTGTTACAGCCAGGATTGTTCAATGGCACCGAATTGCTGGCTATGGCGCAAGCCGACTGGAGTGCTCCGGGTGCTTTGTCCGCTGCCAAGCGACTGATGCGTCAGGCGCTGGCTGTGCATCTGGGCGGCCGCCCATTGGTCAGTCGCGAACTGTTTCGCAAGCCGTAACCAGGCTTTATGCTCACCGACCTGTTTCGATCATATTTCAGGAGACACCCGTGACTCACAGCACTCGCATCCTTCTTGGCGTAAACATCGACCATGTTGCCACCTTGCGTCAGGCCCGCGGTACGCGTTATCCGGATCCGGTCAAGGCCGCGCTGAACGCTGAAGAGGCGGGTGCAGATGGCATCACCGTGCATTTGCGTGAAGACCGTCGTCACATTCAGGAGCGCGACGTCCTGCTGCTCAAGGACGTGTTGCAGACCCGCATGAACTTCGAAATGGGTGTCACCGAAGAGATGCTCGCGTTTGCCGAGCGTATCCGTCCGGCTCACGTTTGCCTTGTACCGGAAACACGTCAGGAGCTTACCACTGAGGGCGGTCTGGACGTTGCAGGGCAAGAAGCCCGGATCAAGGCGGCGGTTGAGCGTTTGAGCAGGATTGGCTGTGAAGTGTCGCTGTTTATCGATGCCGATGAGAAACAAATCGCTGCTTCAAAGCGTGTGGGCGCACCGGCTATCGAGTTACACACTGGCCGCTATGCAGATGCTCAAACACCGACTGAAGTCGCTGAAGAGTTGAAGCGGATCGCCGATGGTGTGGCTTTTGGTTTGAGCGAAGGCTTGATCGTCAATGCCGGTCACGGCCTGCATTACCACAACGTCGAAGCCGTGGCGGCGATCAAGGGCATCAACGAACTGAACATCGGCCACGCATTGGTGGCCCATGCGCTGTTCGTGGGTTTCAAGGCTGCTGTGGCAGAGATGAAAGCGTTGATTGTGGCTGCGGCGCATAAAGCCTGATTTTGAGTGGGGTCTGTGGGAGCCGAGCTTGCTCGCGATAAGGGCGACGCGGTTTGCCTGATGTTCTGCGCCGTCCCAATCGCGAGCAAGCTCGGCTCCCACAGGTGATCAGTGGTACATGATCTTTACGGCTTGCGCCCCACAATCACCGCGCGCATCGGCGCTGGCAGGCCTTCCACGGTTTTGCTGTGATCGTCCGGGTCAAGGAAGTCGCTCAGCGACTGGTAGCGCATCCACTCCGTACCGCGTTGTTCCTCAACAGTGGTCACGCTGACATCCACGCAACGCACATCCACGAAGCCTGCGCGGCGTAGCCACAATTCGAGGGCGGGCACAGAAGGCAGGAACCACACGTTTCGCATCTGTGAGTAGCGATCTTCCGGTACAAGAACCTGATGCACGTCGCCTTCCACCACCATGGTTTCGAGCACGAGTTCGCCACCTTTGACCAGGCAATCCTTGAGCGCCAGCAAGTGATCAATGGGCGACTTGCGGTGATACAACACGCCCATGGAAAACACTGTGTCGAAGCCTTCCAGACGCGGGGGCAGGTCCTCCAGGGCAAACGGCAGATGCCACGCCGGTAAGTCGGGCAGGTATTTCTGCATGGCCTGGAACTGACAGAAAAACAGCCAGTTCGGATCGACACCGATCACGCTGTCAGCCCCGGCACCCAGCATGCGCCATTGGTAGTAGCCGTTGCCACAACCCACATCCAGCACGCGCTTGCCCTTGAGGTTCAGGTGCGGCGAGACACGCGACCACTTCCAGTCTGAACGCCACTCGGTATCAATGTGCACGCCGAATACATCGAACGGGCCTTTGCGCCAGGGAGATAGCCCCATCAAAGCTGTACGGGTTTGTGTCCGGGTCTCATCGTCACAATCGACGTCGAGGGTAAAGCTGTTGTCGAGTTCGACACGCGACGGTATCAAATCCGGCAGCGCATTGAGAGCACCTTGCCAGCGCTCCAGGTCGCCATGACCCTTGGCCATTTTTGTGTCGAGTTGAGCCTGCAGGCCGTTGGCCCATTCAGCCAGAGGAGTGCCCGCCAGACGGCGGACCAGTGGGGCAAGATCAATCATGGCAGGGCAATCAACGAGGCAAAGTTAAGGCACTGGAACCACGGCACCACCTTGGAAAAGCCCGCGTCGAGCAGGCGTTGGCGGTGTTCTTCGAGGCTGTCGGGTTTCATCACGTTTTCAATGGCGCTGCGCTTCTGGGCGATTTCCAGCTCGCTGTAGCCGTTGGCACGCTTGAACGCGATGTGCAGGTCGGTGAGCAAGGTGTGTTCCTGCTCATCATTGAAACGCAGCTTTTCGGACAGAATCAGCGCGCCGCCGGGGATCAGTGCCTGACGAATACGGCTCAGCAAAGCCAGGCGCTGCTCGGGGGCGATGAATTGCAGCGTGAAATTGAGTGCGACCACCGAAGCAGGCTGAAACTCAAGGGCCAGAATGTCGCCATCAATCACTTGTACCGGCAGCAACTCCTGAAACATCGAGTCCTGCGCATTCAGGTATTCCCGGCAGCGCTCGACCATGGCGGCCGAGTTATCCACTGCGATCACTTTGCACCCTTCGACCCGCACATGGCGGCGCAAGGCTTGCGTGACAGCGCCGAGTGAACTGCCCAGGTCATACAGCACGCTGTTGGGTTGGGCGAATTGCGCGGAGAGCACGCCAAGGTTTTCGACAATCGTCGGATAGCCTGGCACCGAACGCTTGATCATGTCCGGGAAGACCCGCACCACGTCTTCGTTGAAGGCGAAGTCCGGCACCTGGGCAAGGGGCTGGGCGAAAATGCGGTCGGGTTCTTTGCTCACGGTTGTTCCGGCGGGGGCTGAAAAGTGCGGCATTTTAGCCAAATCCGCGCCTCGGCTGAAACCTCATCTCATCGAACGACAGCAAAACCTGTTCAGTTGACGGTAATGGTGCAGTCGAAGGTCTGTTCCGGTGGTACTTCCGGGGCCCAGGGCTGTTGATAAATCATCAGCAGGCGACCGGTTCCGGCAGTCGACGCCTGATAGCGCCACACCGATTGGCCAGCGCTACCGACCATGTTCTTGTCACCTGAGTTGTTATAAACCTCAGGGCCGAGACTGCGCAGAATTGATGACGCAGCGTCCTGGACCTGCCAGCGATAACCGGTGGTGGGCGAG
Source organism: Pseudomonas syringae group sp. J309-1 (assembly GCF_032582135.1). Lineage (NCBI taxonomy): Bacteria > Pseudomonadati > Pseudomonadota > Gammaproteobacteria > Pseudomonadales > Pseudomonadaceae > Pseudomonas > Pseudomonas syringae group sp. J309-1. Next base: position 17,537 of record NZ_JAWHNU010000022.1, read on the forward strand.
CTGGGCAAACTCAGTATCAACGTCTGGCCCGTTTTGAGGGGCAGTGGGCAGTCGCTTTGATCTTCGAGGGTGACGATATGTTTGGGTTGCTGCGCACAGGCAGTGAGCAGCGACAGGCTTAGCAGGGCTAGCAGACGGGCAGTGGGCATGGTGGCTCCGGTCTTCAAACGAGACCGGAGCATAACCGATGAATTATGGGTGTGGGAGAGAGTTAGCTTGTTGGCGAGGGTTTGACGCGGTGGGACAGGTCTGACGCCTCGCGAACAAGTTCGCTCCTACCGGGTAGTGACGTGTCCGGTAGGAGTTAACTCGTTGCCGAGAGGTTTGACGCGGTGTGACAGGTTTGACGCCTCGCGAACAAGTTCGCTTCTACCGGGTAGTGACGTGTCCGGTAGGAGGTAACTTGTTGCCGAGAGGTTTGACGCGGTGTGACAGGTTTGACGCCTCGCGAACAAGTTCGCTCCTACCGGGTAGTGACGTGTCCGGTAGGAGGTAACTTGTTGCCGAGAGTTGAC
>NZ_JAWHNU010000022.1:18151-82274 GCF_032582135.1 Pseudomonas syringae group sp. J309-1
AACAAGTTCGCTCCTACCGGGTAGTGACGTGTCCGGTAGGAGGTAACTTGTTGCCGAGAGTTGACGCGGTGGTTCAGGTCTGACGCCTCGCGAACAAGTTCGCTCCTACCGGGTAGTGACGTGTCCGGTAGGAGGTAACTTGTTGCTGAGAGGTTTGACGCGGTGGGACAGGTCTGACGCCTCGCGAACAAGTTCGCTCCTACCGGGTAGCGCGGTGTCAGGGTCAGAACAACACCTTCGCCACATCCGCAAAGCGCTTGGCGAAGTGCACGGTAATCCCTTCCTTCAGATAGTCCGGCAGCTCCTCGAAGTTGCCGCGGTTAGGCTCGGGAAGGATCAATTCATTGATCTTCTGCCGACGCGCCGCGATGACTTTCTCTCTCACGCCGCCAATCGGCAGTACATGCCCGGTCAGCGTGAGCTCGCCAGTCATTGCCACGCCTTTCTTCGGTGCCTGGTTGCGAGCCAGAGACAGAAGAGCGCTGGCCATGGTCACGCCTGCACTAGGGCCATCTTTTGGGGTGGCGCCTTCGGGAACGTGCAGATGCACGAACGCTTCGTCAAAGAAGGTCGGATCGCCGCCAAATTGCTTGAGGTTCGAACTGACGTAGCTGTAAGCAATTTCTGCCGACTCTTTCATCACCTCACCCAGTTGCCCCGTGAGTTTAAAACCACGGTTGAGTGTGTGAATTCGCGTCGCCTCGATCGGCAGGGTCGCGCCGCCCATGCTTGTCCAGGCCAGACCGGTGATAACGCCGGTGCCCGCCAGTACTTGCTCGTTACGAAAGACTGGCATGCCCAGCGAGGCTTCCAGATCTTTCGGGCCAACCTTGATCGTCGACTTGGGCGCGTCGATCAACTTCACCACTGCCTTGCGCACGACTTTGCTCAGTTGTTTCTCCAACTGCCGGACACCCGCTTCCCGCGCATAACCTTCAATGATCGAACGCAGCGCCGTGTCGCTGATGCTCAGGCTGCCCTTGGACACGCCAGCCTTTTCCAGTTGCTTGGGCCACAGGTGACGCTTGGCAATGGCCATTTTTTCTTCGGTGATGTAACCCGACAGGCGAATCACTTCCATCCTGTCCAGCAGAGGGCCGGGGATCGAGTCCAGGGTGTTGGCGGTGCAGACGAACAGCACTTTCGACAGATCCAGACGCAAGTCCAGGTAGTGATCGAGGAATTCGACGTTTTGCTCGGGATCGAGGGTTTCCAGCAACGCCGACGCCGGGTCGCCCTGGAAGCTCTGGCCCATCTTGTCGATTTCATCGAGCATGATGACCGGGTTCATCACCTCCATATCCTTGAGCGCCTGCACCAGCTTGCCGGGTTGAGCGCCAATGTAGGTGCGGCGATGGCCCTTGATCTCGGCCTCGTCGCGCATGCCGCCGACACTGAAGCGATAGAAAGGTCGGCCTAGCGATTCGGCAATCGAACGGCCGACACTGGTCTTGCCGACGCCCGGCGGGCCCACCAGCAACACGATCGAACCACTGATCTCGCCTTTGTAGGCACCGACCGCAAGGAATTCGAGGATCCGGGTCTTGATGTCGTCCAGACCCGCGTGGTGTTGGTCCAGCACTTTGCGGGCGTGCTTGAGGTCCAGTTTGTCTTTACCGAAGACACCCCACGGCACCGAGCTGGCCCAGTCCAGATAGTTACGGGTGACCGCATATTCCGGAGAGCCGGTTTCCAGCACCTTGAGTTTGTTGATTTCTTCATCGATTCGTTTGCGTGCCTGGGCGGGCAAGGTTTTGCCTTCCAGACGGGCCTCGAACTGCTCGATGTCTGCACTGCGGTCGTCTTTGCTCAGGCCCAGCTCCTGCTGGATGACCTTGAGCTGTTCCTTGAGGAAGAACTCGCGCTGGTGTTCACCGATCTTGCGGTTCACCTCCGCGGAGATTTCCTTTTGCAGACGCGCGACTTCGACTTCCTTGCGCAGCATGGGCAAGACTTTTTCCATGCGTTTGAGCATCGGAACGCAGTCGAGGACCTGCTGCAACTCGACACCGGTCGCTGAAGTCAGCGCAGCGGCGAAGTCAGTCAGCGGCGACGGATCGTTAGGGCTGAAGCGGTTGAGGTAGTTTTTCAGCTCTTCGCTGTAAAGCGGGTTGAGCGGCAGCAGCTCCTTGATGGCGTTGATCAAGGCCATGCCATAGGCCTTGACCTCGTCGGTTGGCTCATTGGGCTGATGCGGATATTCCACCTCCACCAGATACGGCGGACGATGATGCTTTAACCAGGTCTTGATCCGAACCCGGCTCAGGCCCTGGGCGACAAATTGCAGTTTGCCGTTTTCACGGCTGGCGTGATGCACCTTGACCAGCGTGCCGTACTCCGGCAAAGCCCCGGTATTGAAGTGCCGTGGATCTTCCGGCGGCGTGTCCATGAAGAAAAGCGCCAGCGAGTGATGATCAGACTTGCTGACCAGCTCCAGGGTCTCAGCCCAAGGCTCTTCGTTGACGATCACCGGCAATACTTGAGCCGGGAAGAAGGGGCGGTTGTGAATCGGGATGATATAGACCTTGTCCGGCAGGTTCTGCCCTGGCAATGCGAGCGAGGTGCTGGTGGAGCTCAGTGTCACTTCGGGCTCGGCTTCTACGTCGTCTGACAAATCTTGTGAGTCTGCTTGCTGGTCGCTCATGGGGCACCTGCACAATTGAACATGGTGCTTAGATGGGGCAGTCGCGCTCAGGTTTCAATGGCTTCTGTCGATAGCCTATTGAGAGGAAGGAAAAACAAGCCATTCAGGGCACAGTAACAACCTTTCGTCGATTACTGAACGGTGATGGCTAAATGCCTCTTCTCGGCGCGTGATCTTCTGTCTGACCGCAGCTACGCTGCGAACAAGACCCTTCGTTGCCAAGGCTGGCGTTGTTTTATCCGGCTTTGCCGATGTGGATTGAGCTTATGAATAAATTTGCTTCGCTGTTCGTTTTGATCGGCTGTTGGGCGTTCGCAGTGGCTGCTCCGGCGGCCACGCTGACTGCTCGCGTCGTCGATCAAGAGGGAAAGCCTCTGCCAAACGCTGTCCTGACCCTGCAAGGGCCGCCGGGCAAGACTGCGGTCGTGCTCAAGGCGAACATGGACCAGCGTGATCAGGAGTTTGCGCCGCGGGTATTGGCCGTGCACAGCAACACTGAAGTCAAATTCCCCAACAGCGATAACATTCGCCATCAGGTTTATTCATTTTCTCCGGCCAAGCGCTTTGAACTGCGCCTTTACAGTGGCACGCCTTCCGATCCGCTGCTGTTCGACAAGCCGGGCGTAGTGGTGCTGGGCTGCAACATTCATGACTGGATGGTGGGCTACATCTATGTCACCGATGAGCCCTGGTTCGCGGTCAGTGATGCCAATGGTGTCGTGAAATTCGAGGATATGTCGGCCGGGCATTATTCGGCGACCCTGTGGCACCCCAAGACCATTGATATGCAGCCGACCAGTGGCGGCGACTTTGAGGTGCCTGCCGCGGGGCTGAGCAAGGACTTCAGGCTGAAAGTGGAGCCAGGAGAAGAAGAGAAATCCTCGGCGCCTGCTCCTGACGCGTTCGGCGATGCGTTTCATAAAGCGGCCCACCAATGAACCTGCGCACCAGCTTTCAGGCGCGAATTGCCTGCGTGCTTATCGCGTTGCTGCTGGTTGTGGTGGTCGCGGTGTTTCTCGCCGTCAAGGCTGCAACCGGGGATGCGGTCAGATCCCAGGCGCAGACCCAGCTGGAGGTGGGGACTCGTGTGTTCGCCGACGTCATGGATATGCGTGGCAAGCGTCTGCGTGACGGCGTGCAACTGGTTTCGGCCGACTTCGGCTTTCGTGATGCGGTCGCCAGTTCTGATGCATTGACTATTCGTTCCGTGTTGCTCAACCACGGCAGCCGGATCAATGCCAACGACATGTTTCTGCTGGGCATGGACGGCACCGTAATAGCCAGCACCATGCCGGGCATTGTTGAGGGCAGCAAATTCCCGTTTGACCAGACCTTGCGCGATGCTCGTCGTAAAGGTCAGTCGACGGTGATAGTCCCGGGTGGCGGCGTGCCGCATCTGCTGGTCGAAAGCACCGTCCTTGCACCACTGCCCATCGGCCGTGTCGTCATGGGTTTCAGCATGGACGCCGAGCTTGCCCAGTCTCTGCGCTCGCTCAGCGGCCTGGAAGTTTCGTTCCTTACTGTCGAGAACGGTAAGCCCGGACGCTTGATCAGCACGCAACCGGCAGAGCTGGATGACAGCCTGATAGCGCTGATGCTCAATCCTGCTGAAGATCATATGCACACCACCGAGCATGGTGGCCTGAGTTTCCTCAGTCAGACGATGGTGCTGGACAGTATCGACGGGAGTCAGGAGCAAGTGTTCGCGCTGCTGCAAAGCCCGATGGATAAAGCCATGCTGGCGTTCGCGCCTCTGGACGAAAAAATCTTCTGGATTTCGATCATCGCGCTGCTGGCTTCGTTGATCGGTACGCTGGGCCTGGCGCGCAGTGTTTCACAACCGGTTCAGGTGTTGGCCGAGGCTGCCAGACGTATTGGCGAGGGCGATTACAAAACACCCGTCACACTGGCCCGCAGCGATGAGTTGGGTCAGTTGGCCTCTGCCATCAATACGATGCAGCAAGGCATTGCCGTTCGCGAAGATCAACTGGCACACAACGCACTGCATGATCCGCTGACCGGCTTACCCAATCGCGCACTTGCCATGGAGCGCCTGAGCAGTTCCATCACGGCTCAGCGCTCCATGACCTTGTTGTATTTGAGTATCGATAACTATCTGGCGATCAGCGATTCGTGTGGCTCAGCAGGTGTCGACCAATTGATGCAACAGATCGGCAAGCGCTTGCAGGATATCTTGCAGCCTGGTGACACGCTTGCGCGGCTGACGGCCAATGAATTTCTGGTGTTGCTCGACCACACTGGTAGTGACGGTGCGGTGGGGCGGGCCGACCAGCTGCAACGCATGTTGGGTCAACCTCAACAGGTGGACAGCAATGACGTGACGCTGGAATGCAGTATTGGCATTGCCAGCTATCCCGAGCAGGGTGATTCCTCTGAAGAGCTACTCAAACGCGCCGCGATCGCACGTCAGGATGCCGTGAATCTGCCAGGCCGTTTGCAGGTCTATCAGGACGGTCGCGATCTTGCTCACCAGCGTCAGATCAGCCTGATTCGTGACCTTCGGCATGCCGCGAAAAAAGGTGAGCTGCTGCTGCATTACCAGCCCAAGCTGGATATTCGCCAAGGGACAGTGCATCAGGCTGAAGCCCTGTTGCGCTGGACACATCCGCAGTTCGGTAGTGTCTCGCCTGCCGAGTTCATCGTGCTGGCCGAGCGCACGGGTAGCATTCAGTTGCTGACCAACTGGGTCATCGAAGAGTGCATGCGCCAGTTGGCAGAATGGAGCAGGCGAGGCCTGCATTTGCAGGTGTCGGTCAACATCTCTGCCGATGACCTGCACGGTGACCAACTCGTGGACCGAGTCGTGAAACTGCTCAAGTTATACGGCGTGCCAGCGGAACAACTCATTTTCGAAATCACCGAAAGCGCCATCATGCGCGAGCCTGCGCAGGCACTGATCGTACTTAACCGCTTGCGCGATCTTGGCATCAGCCTGTCGGTGGATGACTTCGGCACCGGTTATTCGTCACTGGCACATCTCAAGCGTATGCCGGTGCAGGAATTGAAAATTGACCAATCGTTCATTCGCAACCTGGATGAGACCAGCGAGGACGCGGTGATCGTGCGTTCTACCATTGAGATGAGCCACAACCTGGGGCTAAAGGTGGTCGCGGAGGGCGTCGAGTACGAACACAGTCTCAAGTTGCTGGAGCGTTGGCACTGCGACACGGCTCAGGGCTATCTAATCAGCCGTCCGTTGCCCGCAGTCGCCTTCGAAGCCTGGATGGCCAAGTCCCTGTTTTCACCCGGCCTGGTGGTTAATTGAGTTATGACCCATAAACTTTCGATCCTTCTGGGGTGCGCATTGTGCGCCGTTACGCACGTTGTGGCAGCTGACAATGGTCGTTTGATCGCCACGGGCGGGGCCTCTAGCATTGAGGGTGCAGCAGGCGGCGGGATTATTCCGTGGGCCGTTCTGACCGGCTATGGCGAGCAGGGCGAGTGGGGCTCCAGCGTTTTCGCAACCCATGTCGACCTGCCGGACTACACCCTGGATGTGGCCGGTATGTCGGTCGCTTACGGCAATCGCGTCGAACTGTCCTACGCTCACCAGCGCTTTGACCTGGGCACTTTGCAGAAGGATCTGAGCTTGCCGGAAGACAACCTGACTCAGGACATCTTCGGCCTGAAAGTGCGCCTGTTCGGCGACCTGATCTACGACACCCTGCCGCAGGTCTCCCTCGGGATTGAATACAAACACCAGAATGATTTCCTGATCCCCAGCCTCATCGGCGCCAAACGCGATGCGGATGTTGAAGGCTACCTGACTGCCAGTCGCCTGTTCATGGGGGCTGCGTTCGGCTACAACCTGGTGATCAACGGTGGCGTACGTTACAGCCGCGCCAATGAAACCGGTCTGCTGGGTTTCGGCGGTGATCGTCGCGATTCGCGTAGCGTGCTCAAGGAAGGTTCGGTCGCCGTGTTGCTCAACCCGCGCTGGGCGGTTGGTGTGGAATATCGTGAGAAACCGGACAACCTTTCTTTTGCCGGTGAAAGTGATTGGGCTGATCTGTTCGTAGGTTATTTCCCTAACAAGCATCTCTCCGTGGTGCTGGCTTACGCGAAGCTGGGAGAAATCGCGACGCTGGAAAACCAGAACGGGGCTTATCTGTCCATTCAGGGGAGTTTCTGATCATGCGTCTGCTCAGCTTTTTTCTGATTGTTTTGCTGGTTGGTTGTGCCCAACAACCGCCTAAAGACGACAGCCTCTATCAAGGCCTTGGACAGCGCGCCGGGATTCAGCGAATTGTTGAGGGCTTGCTCATCACGTCGGTAAAAGATGAGCGCATCGGCGAGCACTTCAAGAAGATCGATATCGTGCGTTTGCGTGACAAGCTGGTTGAGCAGCTGTGTGTCGAAGCGGGTGGCCCGTGTAAGTACACCGGTGACACTATGGCTGAAGCCCATAAGGGCCAGAAGCTGACGCGCAGTGATTTCAATGCTCTGGTTGAAAACCTGATCAAGGCCATGGATGCCGAAGGTATTTCGGTGCCAAACCAGAATCGTTTGATTGCCCGGCTGGCCCCGATGCGCGCAGAAGTGATCGAGAAGTAGGGGCGGGCGGTGTTGGAGCGAGGCTTGCCCGCGAACCTGCCGACCTGATCCGTCTGGTCCCCCGCATTATCGCTCTTCGCGGGCAAGCCCGGTTCCAACAGGCTGACACTCAACTTAAACGCGTCAAATACCCGGGCACTTCCTGTTCAGGCAATACCGACAGCACTTTCAGTCGTTGCAGCATGCGCTGTCGTGCGCGCAGCAAGTGCTCCTTGAGGTTCAGTGCGGCGGCGTCGAATGCACCATGCAGCAGCAGTTCGATAATCAGGCGATGTTCAGCCAGCATCGCCTCGTCGGCACCGATGCCCAGTAATCGGTAGAAGATCCGGCTGATGATCATCGGACTTTGCCCTTGGCGAATCAACGTAGCAATCTTGCGATTATGCAGGCCTGACAGGCAATGCTGGTGCAGGTCTTCCTCGATGCGTTCGATATCTTCAAGGCTGCAGTGTTCCGCGCTTTGCGCCTGAACGACCCGTTCAAGCATGGCTTCCAGCGTTTCGCGACTCAGGCCCGGTGCTGTCTGGCGCAACGCTTCGGGCTCCAGGCAGGCGCGCAGTTCGTAGTCTTCGGTCACTTCGCGCGCCGTCAGCGGGCCGGCCAGCCATTGCGAGTAGGGTTCCTTTTCCACCAGCCCGCGGTCACGCAAGCGCATCAGCGCTTCACGCACCACCGCGCGGCTGACGCCGTAATGCTCTGCAGCGTCTTTTTCGTCCAGCCGGTAGTGCCCGAAGGCCATGCAGCTTGAAAGCGCCGCGCTGATTTCGTCGTAAATGCGCTCGCCCAGCGGACGGGTATCCACCAGCTCTTCACTGCTATCCAGGCCAAACTGTTTATGACTGAGGGTCAGGCGCAGTGGCTCAACCTCAATGCCTTGTGGATTGACCAGATACCCACGGCCGTCAAACCGGCAGATCAGTCCCTCGTCATGCAGCAGATTGAGTGCTTTGCGCACCGGCACGCGGCTGGTGCCGAAAAGGTCGGCCAGCGGCGCTTCGAGCAGTACCAGACCGGTGCTCGCCGCCCCGCTGACAATGGCTTCGCGTAACACTTCCCGGATCGTGGCATAGCGTGAGGCCGTGCGCGAATCGTCTCCTGACATCGGTTTCCTGAGCTTCTCTAATGATCGACGGCGGATTCTCGCACAGAAGTCCATTTGTCACCTCGAGCTACGTGCGATGCACATTCATAGGGCTCACTGTTACTAATGTGCACCTAAACGTACCTTTTATAAAATGTACATTTTTTGCAGTGAGGATACGTTTTGCCGGAGAGCTCCCCCAAAACACAATCATCCATCGCGTTGAAAGGGCTCTGGCATAACCATTTGCTGTGGTTTAGAAAGTTTTGACGCTGGCAACGCTGGTGAGCTGACGTATGTTTGGCATGGAATCTGCCTCCATTAAATGTACATTTTATTAATAAGTACATTTAATGGGTGCGGCATGCCGATGATCAACAGTTCTAGCCAAGGCAGGGCGATGGATGCCAGTGCAATGGCCGAAGGATATGCTTCGGGTCGCAATGATCCGGTGCAGGTCCTCGAACTGGCGCTTGAACAAGCCCTGTGCGCTGATCACGTGTTTATCTCCCTGAGCGTCGAACGTGCACGCCGTGAGGCCCATGCATCTGCGGCTCGTTGGCGGGCGGGGCAGCCTCTAAGCCCCTTCGATGGAGTACCCGTTGCCTGGAAAGACCTGTTTGATGTCGCTGGCACCGTCACCAGCGCCGGTGCCGCCGTGCGTAATAACCTTGGGGCCGCGTTGCTGGATGCACCCACCACCGGCCTTCTGGCGCGGGCGGGCCTGGTCAGTGTGGGGAAAACCAACCTCAGTGAGTTTGCGTATTCGGGGTTGGGCCTCAACCCGCATTTTGGTACGCCGATCAATCCGTACAGCGATGATCAACCTCGCATTGCGGGTGGATCGTCTTCCGGTTCGGCGGTCGCGGTCGCCGCGGGCATTGTGCCTATCGCCATGGGGACCGACACCGCAGGCTCGATCCGCATTCCGGCCGCTTTCAATGGCTTGGTAGGGTTTCGCAGCACCACTCGGCGCTACAGTCGGGACGGCATTTTTCCCTTGGCCCATACCTTGGACAGTGTCGGCCCGCTGACCCGCAGCGTTCGCGATGTCATCGTTATTGATGATGTGCTGCGTGCTCGTAGCAAGCCGACTTCGCTGGTGCCTCGCAGTCTGGTCGGGCAGCGCTTCTGGATCGATGAGGCGGCTTTACAGGACGAACGTGTCGAACCTGCCGTGCGCAACAACCTGTTGCAGGCTGTGGCGCGAGTGCGTGAAGCCGGTGCGCTGGTGGAGATGCGGCCGTGCGCAGCCTTCCAGTCCACCTTGCAGCTGATTCAACAGCACGGCTGGTTAGGCGCTGCGGAGGCGTTCGCTCTGCACCAGAACCTGCTCGACAGCGATGCGGCCAGCCAGCTCGATCCTCGGGTGCGCATGCGCCTTGAGACGGCCCGGCACATGCCCGCCAGCCAACTACTCAAGCTATATAGCGCCCGTGAGCAACTGCAGGAGCAAATCAGCCTGGAGCTTGACGGCGCTTTTCTGCTGACTCCAAGCGTGGCCCATGTGGCCCCGCCGCTGGCGCCTTTGCTGGCGGACGACGAGCTGTTTTTCCAGACCAATCTGGCCACCTTGCGCCTGACCATGCCCGGCAGCCTGCTGAACATGCCGGGTATTTCCTTGCCCAGCGGGCATGACGAACGCGGGTTGCCAACAGGGCTGTTGCTCAGCGCACCTGCGGGGGAAGACGCGCGTTTGTTGCGCGCCGCGCTGGCCGTCGAAGCGGCAATGGCCAAGGCCTGATTGACCTCGAACAGCAAAGCACTGGAACCCCGGCACCCAGTACTGAATGCGTTAGCGCCGGTCTGATCAACAAGCAGGAGTAGCAAAATGGCTAAAGAAATCTTGTGTGCATTTGGCGTCGATGTTGATGCGGTAGCGGGTTGGCTGGGTTCCTACGGCGGTGAGGATTCTCCGGATGACATCTCCCGTGGCTTGTTCGCGGGTGAAGTGGGTGCGCCGCGTCTGCTCAAGCTGTTCGAGCGTTACGGCTTGCGCACCACCTGGTTCATTCCCGGCCACTCCATGGAAACCTTCCCCGAGCAAATGAAGGCCGTTGTCGATGCCGGTCATGAAGTCGGTGTGCACGGTTACAGCCACGAAAACCCGATTGCGATGACGCCGGAGCAGGAAGAGATCGTCCTCGACAAGTCCATCGAGCTGATCACGCAAATGACCGGCAAGCGTCCGACCGGTTACGTCGCACCCTGGTGGGAATTCAGCAACGTCACCAATGAGTTGCTACTCAAAAAAGGCATCAAGTACGACCACAGCCTGATGCACAACGATTTCCATCCGTACTACGTCCGGGTCGGAGACAAGTGGACCAGGATCGATTACAGCCAGCATCCCGATACGTGGATGAAACCGCTGGTGCGCGGTGAAGAAACCGATCTGGTGGAGATCCCGGCCAACTGGTACCTCGATGACCTGCCGCCCATGATGTTCATCAAGAAAGCCCCCAACAGCCATGGCTTCGTCAACCCCCGCCATCTGGAAGAAATGTGGCGCGACCAGTTCGACTGGGTCTATCGCGAGCACGAGCACGCGGTGTTCACCATGACTATCCACCCGGATGTCTCTGGTCGCCCGCAGGTGCTGTTGATGCTGGAGCGTTTGATCGAACACATCCAGAGCCATGAGGGCGTCAAGTTCGTCACCTTCGACGAAATCGCCGACGACTTTGTCCGCCGTAACCCACGTAACCGCTGATTCATTGCCCTGTGCGAGGCGTCACTCATGTCCATTTACAGCAAGCTTGACCTGACTGGCTGGAAACCCCAGCAACTGACTCCAGACCAGGTGCGATTTGCCACCTGGATCGCGTTCTTCGCCTGGGTCTTTGCGGTGTACGACTTCATTCTGTTCGGCACGCTGTTGCCGGAAATCGGTCGGCATTTTGCGTGGAGCGAAGTCGAGCAGGCCGAGATTGCGACTTGGGTGGCGGTCGGGACCGCAGTGGTCGCCCTGGCCATCGGGCCGCTGGTAGATCGCCTGGGTCGACGCATGGGCATTATCTTCACCGTCAGCGGTTCGGCGATCTGTTCGGCGCTGACCGCGATCGGAGGTTCGTGGGGGAAATCGCCGTTAATCCTGATTCGTTCTCTGGGTGGCCTGGGCTATGCGGAAGAAACGGTCAACGCTACTTACCTGAGTGAAATCTATGCGGCCTCCGATGACCCGCGTCTGGCTAAACGTCGCGGCTTTATTTACAGCCTGGTGCAAGGTGGCTGGCCAGTTGGGGCGTTGATTGCTGCGGGATTGACTGCGGTGCTGTTGCCCATCATCGGCTGGCAGGGCTGCTTCGTTTTTGCGGCGATCCCGGCCATCGTCATCGCGATTCTGGCGCGCAAACTCAAGGAGAGTCCGCAGTTCCAGATCCATCAGCGCATCACTCAACTGCGCAAAGCCGGAGATGTGAGCCAGGCTCAAGCCGTGGCGCTGACCTATGGAGTGGATTACGAAGAGCACCGCACTGCAGGTCTGGCCGCAGCGTTTCGTGGCACATCGCGCCGTGCAACCTTGGTGATTGGTGCGGCCATTCTGCTCAACTGGGCAGCGATTCAGGTGTTCAGCGTGCTCGGTACGTCAGTGATCGTCAGTGTGCATCACGTCTCTTTCGAGAACTCGCTGATCATTCTGGTGTTATCCAATCTGGTGGGGTACTGCGGTTACCTGAGCCATGGCTGGATGGGCGACAAGATTGGTCGCCGTAACGTGATCGGCCTGGGCTGGATGCTGGGTGGACTGTCGTTTGCTGCGATGCTCTACGGCCCAAGTAACATGCCCGTGGTGATCGGTCTTTACAGCCTGGGTCTGTTCTTCCTGATCGGTCCTTACTCAGCCGCGTTGTTCTTCATCAGCGAAAGCTTCCCGACCAGTATCCGCGCTACTGGCGGCGCGATCATTCACGCCATGGGGCCCATCGGCGCAGTGGTTGCAGGTTTTGGTGCCACCTCGGTGCTGAGCGCAGGCGGCAACTGGCAAACTTCTGCCTTGTACTTCGGCGCGCTGCCTTGCTTCCTCTCCGGTGCGTTGATGTTTGCCGCCCGCCACGTGCGTCCCGAAACCGTGAAATGAGGAATTGCACATGACCCGTAAAGTCGCAGTGATCACCGGTGCCGCCAGCGGCATCGGGCAGGCGCTGGCCGTAGCGCTCGCGCAAAAAGGCGTTGCAGTGGTTGGCGGTTTTTATCCCGCCGATCCTCACGATCCTCAGGAAACCATTCGTTTGGTGGAAGCAGTGGGGGGCGAGTGTCTGATGGCGGCACTGGACGTCACCAGCACGCAATCAGTGGATGCACTGGCCGATCAGGCGCTTGAGGTCTTCGGCCGCATCGACTACGCCGTGGCTAACGCAGGCCTGCTGCGCCGCGCTCCGCTGCTGGAAATGACAGACGAGCTATGGAACGAGATGCTCGATGTGGATCTGACCGGCGTCATGCGCACCTTCCGCGCCGCGGCCAGGCACATGGGAGAAGGCGGCGCTTTGGTGGCGATTTCGTCTATAGCAGGCGGCGTTTACGGCTGGCAGGACCATGCTCACTACGCAGCCGCGAAGGCTGGCGTGCCAGGGCTGTGTCGATCACTGGCGGTGGAGTTGGCTGGCCGTGGTATTCGCTGCAATGCGGTGATTCCCGGATTGATCGAGACGCCGCAATCCCTGGACAGCAAAAACTCCCTGGGCCCGGAAGGTCTCGCTCAGGCAGCCAAAGCTATCCCGCTCGGCCGTGTGGGGCGGGCTGATGAAGTCGCCTCACTGGTTCGCTTCCTGTGCAGCGATGAAGCCAGTTACCTGACCGGACAAAGCATTGTGATTGATGGAGGGCTGACGGTGCGTTGGCCGGAATAGTTCGTTGACCCTCGCTCCCCGTAGGAGCTGAATAAGGAACTCCCGTATGCAACAACTGATCGACAAACGCGCTGTCATCACGGGCGCAGGCAGCGGAATTGGTGCTGCCATTGCCCGTGCCTATGCACTCGAAGGCGCAATACTGGTGCTGGGTGATCGTGATCCGCTAAGCCTGGCGCAAGTCGCCCAGGAGTGCCGACAACTGGGTGCGCAGGTGCGCGAGTGCGTGGCCGATGTGGGCAGCGTCGAAGGCGCGCAAGCCAGTGTCGATGCCTGCGTCGAGCATTTTGGGGGCATCGACATTCTGGTCAATAACGCTGGCATGCTCACTCAGGCGCGCTGTGTCGATTTGAGCATCGACATGTGGAACGACATGTTGCGTGTAGACCTGACCAGTGTCTTCGTGGCGAGTCAGCGGGCACTGCCGCACATGCTGGGCCAAGGGTGGGGGCGCATTATCAACGTCGCCTCGCAGCTGGGTATAAAGGGCGGCTCTGAACTCACTCATTACGCTGCGGCCAAGGCTGGAGTGTTAGGTTTTACCAAATCGCTGGCGCTGGAAGTGGCCAAGGACAACGTGCTGGTCAACGCCATTGCCCCTGGCCCGATTGAAACGCCATTGGTGTCGGGCATCAGCAGCGCCTGGAAAACGGCCAAGGCTGCCGAGTTACCGCTGGGGCGCTTCGGTCTACCGGCAGAGGTCGCGCCGGTAGCGGTGCTTCTGGCCAGTGAGCCGGGAGGCAATCTGTTTGTCGGCCAGACATTGGGGCCGAACTCTGGCGATGTGATGCCGTAGTCAGTCAATGAGGATCACCTGATGTGTGGATTGTGTGGCCTGCTGGGCGAAGACGTGCATTGGAGCGACCCGTTGGGTGGTGAGTTGCCCCGACGTCGTGAGCGCTTGCGGCGTATCGCGGCGATCAACAGAGTGGTAGCGCCGTTTCGCCTCAAGGTTGAGGATTTTCAGGGCTCGTCCTACCTGTTGCTCGGTGCCACCGGCAAGCAGGCACTGGCGTCGGGCCTCGATCAACTGTGGGAGAAGGCCGAATTACTGATTGGTCGCCAGCTGGACCCGCTTGACCCCGTCGTGCTGGATCATTTGCAGAGGTCATCATGAGCATCGCGTTGAACGTTATCACCGGCTTCCTCGGCAGCGGCAAGACGACCTTGCTCAAACGACTGCTGCAGGACGAAAACCTCGGTGATACCGCGTTGCTGATCAATGAGTTCGGCGACGTGGGGATCGATCATCTGCTGGTCGAGGAGGTCGCGCCGGACACCGTATTGCTGCCGAGTGGCTGTGTCTGTTGCTCCATTCGCGGCGAACTGAAGGAAGCGCTGCTGGGCCTGCTTGCCCGACGCGCAAGAGGTGAGATCCCGCCGTTTCGCCGGGTGATTCTGGAAACCACAGGCCTTGCTGACCCGGCCCCGATCCTCGCGACCCTGAGCAACGATCCGCAACTGCGCGGGCGTTTTCATGTGGGCCTGATCGTGACCCTGGTAGACGCCTGTCACGCCACTTTGCAGGAACGTTTGCACCCGGAGTGGCTGGCGCAAGTCGCGGCGGCGGATCGTTTGTTGCTGAGCAAGACGGATGTGGTGGATGAGCCATCGCTGACTGAGTTGCGAACACATCTACAGGCCCTGAATTTCTCCGCGCTCATGATGGATACCGCGCAGGTCCACAGCGGCGATCAGTTATTACTGGGCGAAGGCGTGCGCGATGCAGAGCCTGCTCAGGAGGTGGCGCGCTGGAAGCTCCATCAAGTGCAATCCAGAGCGTCACGGCATGGTGATGCGCAAGTGTGCTGCCTGAGGTTCGAGCAGCCGCTGGACTGGGTCGGTTTCGGGGTCTGGCTGTCGATGATGTTAAGATGCCATGGCGAACGAATCCTTCGAGTCAAGGGACTTCTCAACGTGAATGCCAGCCAGGCGCCTATCGTGATTCATGGTGTGCAGCATTGCCTGCATGCACCCGTGCACCTGTCGGCCTGGCCGGGGGACGATCACAGTTCGCGACTGGTGTTCATTCTGCGCGGTCTTGACCCTGAGCGGTTGCGTCGTTCGTTTGATGTGTTTGCCCGCAGCTTCGCTCCGGCTATCAGCGAGACGACGGCATGACCATTACGCTACGCGTCCTGGGTACATCGGTTACCTTGCTTGAATCTATCCGTGAGCGTGCCGAACAGGAACTGGGTATTCGCCTGGTGTACCAGATGCATGACGTGCAGACCGCGCAACGCATCGCGGTGATGCAGCCCGAGAGTTACGACCTCTACGATCAATGGTTTCACAACGTCGACTTTGTGTGGCCGGCGCGTGCCATCCAGCCCATCGATACCCGGCGCATCGCTCTCTGGCATGAGATCAATGACTTGCCCAAGCGCGGCCGGTTGCGGCCTGCTGACCGGCTCGGCAGTGGCAGCGTTCCCAGCGAGCGGCTGTTCGTGCAGCATGACGGCACGCTGGGCAGTACGGTGAGCGAGCGGATCAGTATGCTGCCGCTAACGCACAATGCCGACAGTTTTGCCTATCGCCCGGAACGCGTGCCCGCCGGGCTGGACAGTGCCCATGAAAGCTGGGGCTGGCTGCTTGATCCGGCGTGGGCTGGACGTATTGCCCTGCAAAGCGATGCGGCCATTGGTGCGCTGGACGCAGCACTGGCAGTACAGGGCGCAGGGCTGGCGCAGTTCAAAGACATCGGCAACATGAGTATCGAGGAAATCGACACGCTCGCCGATGTCCTGGTGCGTAAACAACAGGGAGGGCATTTCGGCGCGTTCTGGTCAGATGATGAAGAGGCCGCAGAGTTGATGCTTAGCCCGACTATCGATATTCAAAGCCTGTGGTCGCCGACTCTGGTGCGGCTGCATCGCGCTGGCGTTAAGTATCGCGTTGCGGTACCCCGTGAAGGTTATCGCGGCTGGTTCGGCGGTTTGTCGTTGTCGCGGCATGCCAAGGGACCTGTACTCGATGCTGCCTATGCGTATCTCAACTGGTGGCTGTCCGGCTGGCCGGGGGCAATCATGGCCCGCCAGGGTTATTACATCGGCAATCCGGCACGCAGCCGCGACCACCTGAGCGCGGCAGAATGGGATTACTGGTACGCCGGCCTGCCAGCCCGTGAGCAACTGCTCGGTAGCGACGGCCTGCCCCTGATCGATGCCGGAGAGATACGTGATGGCGGCTCATATGAGCAGCGCATGAGCCATATTGCAGTGTGGAACTCGGTGATGGATGAGCATAATTATCTGGTCAGGCGCTGGAGCGATATTTTACGGGCGGGGAACAAGGCTGGGGCTAAGTTGCGGTAGCTAAAGGGATCTCGATTCTTCACTCGAACGAAGTTCTTGGAGGCCGAGCCTGCTCGCGATAAGGACAATGCGGTCTACCCGTTAAATCACCGCGCCTGATTCGCGGGCAAGCCTCGCTCCAACAGATTCACCGTATTCCTCTGTAGCGACCCTATGTCCATGGCACCGTGCTTTCTATCAGCAAACGGGGTCTGTAGGAGCGCGCTTGCCCGCGATTGCGTTAGCACAGACGATATATTTATCGTCTGAAAGACCGAATCGCGGGCAAGCGCGCTCCTACAGATCAAAATCGTTATAAATCAGCTGCTTGCATATTTTTTTGACAAGGGGCGGGCTTGCCCGCGAAGAACGATAACGCGGTCGACCTGCCAAACCTCTGTGGGATTACGCCGGGCAACACTTTCAGGCCGGGTCGAAAATCTGACACAAAAAAAGGCGGCTATCGTTCGATAGCCGCCTTTTTCATTACCTCAGCGAACCATCAATCCGGCAGTTTGAACGCCATCACGTAGTCGCCTTGCTTGGTGCCCAGCGAGCCGTGACCGCCAGCGACGACGAGCACGTATTGCTTGCCGTCTTTGCCGGTGTAGGTCATCGGCGTGGTTTGCGCGCCTGCTGGCAAGCGGCCTTCCCACAGTTGCTTGCCGTTACGAACATCGTAAGCGCGCAGGTACTGGTCAAGCGTGCCGCTGAGGAAGGCAACGCCACCGGCTGTGGTGAACGTGCCGCCCAGGCTTGGAACGCCCATGCTCAATGGGATAGGAACTGGCGAGCTGTCACGCACGGTGCCGTTTTTGTGTTTCCAGATGGTCTGATGGTTGGTCAGATCCACTGCAGCCACATAACCCCACGCGGGTGCCTGGCAAGGCAGACCCATCGGCGACAGCAACGCTTCGAGGATCACGCCGTATGGCGCGCCTTTGTTTGGCTGCACACCTTCGGTTTCGCTCTTGCGGCCGGGACCGCCTTCAACTTCTGCCGCAGGCACAAGCTTGGAACGGAACGCCATGTAGCTCGGGTTAACGAAGGCGATCTGACGCACCGGGTCAACCGAGATGCCGCCCCAGTCGAACACGCCGAAGTTACCTGGGTAAACAATCGAACCTTGCAGCGACGGCGGGGTGAACGGGCCATCGTAACGCAGGGATTTGAAGTCGATCCGGCACAGCGCCTGATCGAACGGCGTCACGCCCCACATGTCGCGCTCTTTGAGCGGTGGCGGCATGAAGTTCAGGTCGGATTTAGGTTGAGTTGGCGAAGTATGATCGCCCGCTACCGCTCCGCCCGGGACCGGTACTTCATTAATCGGTACGATCGGTTTGCCAGTGCTGCGATCCAGCACGTAGATGCTGCCTTGCTTGGTCGAAACCAGCACGGCAGGCTTGATGCCGTCAGCGGTTTTCATGTCCATCAGCGTCGGCTGGCCACCGACATCCATGTCCCAGAGGTCATGGTGAGTGAGCTGCATGCTCCAACGGACTTTGCCAGAAGCGATGTCCAGGGCCACGATGCTGGCGCTGTATTTCTCCGACTCTTCAGTACGGTCACCGCCCCACTGATCCGGAGTCTGGTTACCCATTGGCAGGTAAAGCATGCCGAGTTTTTCATCGACGGCGAACATGGACCACATGTTAGGCGAGTTACGTGTGTAGGACTTGCCCTCAGCAAGCGGAGTCGTATCGTCCGGGTTGCCGCTGTCCCAGTTCCACACCAGACGGCCTGTGTGAACGTCATACGCACGGATCACGCCCGAAGGCTCGTCGGTGGAAACGTTGTCGGTCACGTGGCCGCCGATCACCACCAGATCCTTGGTCACTGCAGGTGGTGACGTGGAGTAGTAACCGCCTGCGGCGAACGTGCCGATGTTGGCGCTCAGGTCGACCGCGCCTTTGTTGCCGAAATCCTCGCAGACTTTGCCGGTGTCGGCGTTCAGCGCGATCAGACGGGTGTCAGCAGTCGGCAGGAAGATGCGACGCGGGCAAGCATTGCTCCCGGCGGAAGCGACGGCGGGTGTTGCCGGGCTTTGCGCCGGAGTTGCGGCATAGGCGGCGTCATCGTGGTACGACACACCACGGCAGGTCATGTGTGCCCAGCCTTTGAAGTTGGCAGCATTCTGAGTGCTGATCTTCGGATCGTAGCGCCAGATTTCCTTGCCGGTGTCCGGGTCAAGCGCAATCACCTGGCTATGCGGCGTACAGACGTACAGCATGCCGTTGACTTTGAGCGGCGTGTTCTCGGCCGTGGTCTCGCCCGGATCGTTCGGGCCGGGAATATCGCCCGTGCGATAAGTCCAGGCGGGCACCAGCTTACTGGCGTTAGCCGGAGTGATCTGCGCCAGTGGCGAGTAGCGGTCACCGAATGCGGTGCGGCCGTAGGACTGCCAGTCGCCGTCAGGCATGGCGGGTGCAGCGCTTGTCGTGCCCGCGGTGTCGCGATTCAACTCGCCTTTGAGTTCACCTGGGTTGGTGAACTGGCTGGCCAATGCAGCGAGGCCTGCCAGTACCACGGCAACTGCCAGTGCGCCGACGCCTTTACCGCCAGGCTGACCCCGCAGGACTGGGCGGCGGAACCATGGCAGCAACATCACGATGCCGAGGGCAAACCACAGTGCCAGACGCGGCACGAGTTGCCACCAGTCCAGACCCACTTCCCACAATGCCCAGACGGTGCTGGCGAACAGGATCAGCGCGTACAAGCCGAAAGCCGCACGGCGTCCGGTGACAAGCAAAACACCTGTCACCGCGAAGCCAATGCCTGCCAGTACGTAATACGGCGAACCGTCTACTTGCAGCAGCTGGACGCCTAAGGCCAACAGGGCAAGCCCCATCAGCAGTATCACCAGCCCGAGCAATGTCGGTAGCAGGCGATTTTTACTCAAAGCACCGTCAGTGCTCATAGTGTGAATCTCCAAGGACAGATTTAAGTGATGAAGCTTTGTTATTCGCGCAGGACTCGTTGAAGAAATTCCTGCAATACTTTGAAACTAGTTGTTGATACGAACTAATGACAGCAGAAATCAGCCGTCGGTCAGAACGACGACTGAATTTTCAGGCCTGCCACCAACGCATCGTCCACTTTGTCGACGCCACCGGGATGGCGAACGAACTGCAGATTCGGCCGTACTGTCAGCCAGTTGGTCAGGTGTACGCCGTAATACAGCTCGGCGTTGTATTCGGTGTCCTGCAACGGCGTGAAGGCTGGATCGTTGTAGTCGTTGACCGCTGCCGCCTGATTGCGTGCATTCGCATCCTTGCGGTAGGCCGGATTGACGTGGATGCGTGAGACTGCAAAACCGATATCGTCTTTGGGGCGGGCATCAAACGGGCCTTTATAGAACGCACCAACGGCGACGTAGTTGTCGACCAGGTTGGTTTTCTTGTCGTGCATCGTGCCGTTGGCGAAGATGCTCAAGCCGCGACTTTGATCGTCGTCCCGACTAGTCACCTGCTGCAGCAGGTTCAACCACATGCCGTGTTTGCTCGAAGCACTGCGATAAGTGCCGTCGGTGAGCGCTGCCGACTGGCCATTGCTGCTTTTGTAAACGTCCTGGCTGTCGGCGGTGCTGTAGTAGTAACCGGCGCGATACTCGCCTGGCAGACCGTTCACCTTGGGCGACCAAACCAGTTCAACCGGCAGGACCGCCCCTTGTGTGCCACTGCCGCTCAGCTTGAAGCCGTTGTCGTTTTCCAGGTTCGAAGGGTTCTGCTCGAATGCGCCGATCTGGGCGAAAAATTCCGGAGCGATCTGGTACTTGATGCGCATCGCCCACTGGCTTACCGGCCAGTTATAGACGGTGCCGCCGTCCCAGTTACCGACTTGAGAGCCGCACAGTGAGAGGTTCTGGAAGTCGCAGGGGAAGCTGCCGAAATCCTCGCCCTGATTGAATCGACCGAGCTTGACGCTCAAGGCCTGATCAAAGAATTTTTGCTGGTACCACAGCTGTGTCAGGCGGGTCACGCTGCCACGGCCCCAGACTTCCTGAGATGAAGACAGCGTGCCCGTGCGTGGGTCGCTGACTCGGTCGTTGCTGATGTTGTCCCCATTGCGGTTGGTCACGGTCAACTGAAACTCGGCATCCTGCCAGCCGAGGATCTTTTGCAGATCGAGATGCGCGCCGAGAGCGTATTGATCGCTGTAGCGGAACGCGTTGTCGTGGCTGTAACCACCGTGCAGGTTGGAACCCATTTCTGCGGTGTAATCGAGTTTGAAGTCGTAGCCTTGCAGTGACAGCTCGGTACGTTTGCCTGCCCAATCGCCCAGCATCCAGGGCGATTCACTGTCGAATGCGGGTGCAGCCTGAGCGCAACTGGCCAGACCGGCAACGGCAAGTCCACAGAGCCTTACGGCGATGCTCAAGTTTGAAGGGAAGGGCAGGGCAAAAGCCAAAAAACGTCTCGGGTTGGCTGACATGGGTATCGTTCTTTTGAGTTATTCAGAAAGGCATGCGGCGCTATGCCGCGGTTTTGCAACGCGAAAGCAGTTGCAAAATCGGTTCAGCTGGCAGGCCGTAATGATAGGGGGCTAACGAGTTAGTGAACAGCAACAAAATTGACATGGATCATTGCGGGGATTGCAACAGTGGGGATGGATGTCTGTTGGAGCGAGGCTTGCCTGGTTCTTATTGTGGGAGCAGAGCTTGCTCGCGATAAGGCTGAACGCGATTCGCTTCAGATTGCTGTGTTCTTATCGCGAGCAAGCTCTGCTCCCATAGGGGAGCGCTTTACATCTGTTTGCGACCGGGGGGGGGCGCTCTACTTGCTGCATTTTCGCCTACCGCCGGTCCTGCAAGGTCAACTGCGGGATTTATCAAAACGTCGTCCGCAACCCCACTTCGACACTGCGCCCAGGCGCGGGAGCGATGTCGCGCAGGATTGAGCTGGCATAGCGCACGGTCTGGTTGGTCAGGTTTTCGCCGTTGACGAACGCCAGCCACTGGCTGCTGCCCAGATCAAATTTGTACCCGGCGCTGGCACCCAATGTGGTGTAGCCATCGGTGCCGGTTTCATTATCCGGAACACGACGCTGTGAGCTGGCGTGTTCTACATCGATCCGCGCCTGCCACTTGTTAAGCTCCCACAACAGACCACTGTTCAAACGTAACGGAGCAATACGCGGCAAGGCTTCGCCGGTATCGAGATTCTTTGCACGGGTGTAATCACCGGAAAGCTCCAGCGTGAGGCTCCCGTACTGATTCTGTCCCAGCTTCCACTGGTCCTGTGCTTCGAAGCCACTGAACCGGGCACGAACACCCGAATAGTTGTATTCCGGAATTCCGTTCGCGTCCTGCACTCCGTCGTCATCCAGCGTACGACCGGTGCCCAGCAAGCCGATGTAGTTGGAGAAGTGGCTGTAGAACACGCCGACGCTGCCTTTATGGGTTCCGTTATCGAAGCGCAGGGCCAAGTCGCTGGACACTGCTTTTTCCTTGGACAGACCCGCATCGCCGCGTTCGTAAGTGCCAGTAGCAACGTGCGCGCCGTTGGCATATAGCTCATAGAAGGTGGGTGCACGTTCTGTATAACCCAAGGTTGCGGCCAGTGACCAGATGGGTGTCAGGGTGTAGATGGCACCGGACGACAGGCTGCCAGCAGTGAAGCTGCTCGAACTATCCGCACTGGAAAAGCGCTCGTTACCTTTGGCATCGGGGTCGACGGTAGTGTGTTCGACACGGCCGCCGAGGCTCAATTTCAAACGTTCAGTAGCCTGCAGTTCTTCGAGAATGAATAGCGCGCCCGCGTCAGTATCGGTCTGCGGCACGAACGCTTCTTCTCCCAGTGCAGAGAATTCGCCACGGGTAACTTGCGCGCCGACCACGCCTTCAAGCGGGCCAATCGGCTGATGACGCGCTTCCACCCGGGCCTCATAACCCTTATTCTTGAAGGTAGTGCCAACTTCTCCGCCTTCTATTTCGCGGTGCTCATAATCGGTGTAGCCCGCGTCCATTTTTATCGAAGTGAAAGGCCCCGACAGATTGCGAATCTCTGAAGCGAACGCGTAATGCTCCTGCTGCATGCGGATGCGTACGTCTTCTTCCGCTGGCGACCCGTAGTTGGAGTCATAGTTGCTATAGGACAGGCCCGCGTAGCCATCGTCCCAAGTGTAGGAGCCGCCCACTGCTCCACCGTCCTGGCGACCATCACTGTTGCTCAAACGATGTTTCTTGTCAGTGCCTTCCTCTGCAGCGCGTTGCTCGCTGGTGCGGGCATAACCCGGGATGCGCAGGTCGTTGAACTCGCGAGCATTGGCGTCAATGTGCAAAGCGAACTGGCCATTTCCTGCTTCCAGCTTCCCCGCGCTGCTACGGGTAGTGTCGGCGCCGCCGTAGCGCAGTTCACCGGCGCCATGAATACCCTCGATGGCCTCGGTCGGGATGCGGTTGTCGAACGTGTTGACCACGCCACCGATGGCGCTGCCGCCATATAACAAAGCGGCCGGACCGCGAACAATCTCGATGCGCTCGACGTTAACCGGGTCCAGCGGGACCGCATGGTCGTAAGACAGCGACGAGGCATCCAGTGCGCCGACACCATTGCGCAGGATGCGAATCCGGTCGCCGTCCAGTCCGCGAATAATCGGCCTGCTGGCGCCGGGCCCAAAATAGGAAGACGAAACCCCCGGCTGCTTGTTCAGTGTTTCGCCCAGGCTGCCTTTTTGTTGCAACGTCAGATCGTCGCCTTCAAGAACCGTTGCTGGTGATGCCAATTGGTCGCTGCCCAGCGGGTTTGCGGTAATCACTTGGGGTTGTAGATCCACGGTGTTCGCTGCGTGCGCCGTTGAGGCGAGCAGCATGGCGGCTGCCAATGGCGTGAGGTGCCAGAGCAAATATTTGGGAGACATGCGAAGTTCCTTGGCAGGCGGGTGCATTCTGAGGCACCCGGCGAAGCGTTGAGATGGATAACTGTTGTTACAATATAACATCTCTTTATGGCCTCAAAGAGGAACTTTTCGGATGTTTCCTACAGTTGAGATAGGCGATAGCTGACTGCCAGACCAAACTCTTCGCACGCTAAGCTCTTCCCGCTGTCTGAAGGCTCGGCTAAGGTGCGCAGCTTCCGGGAAGTGCCCCCATCCATTGAGCCTGAAGGTTTTGCATGAATACACCCCACTCCAACCCTTTGCACGGCGTAACGCTGGAACAGATCCTCAACGCACTGGTTGAGCATTACGAGTGGTCAGGCCTGGCTGAGCGCATTGATATTCGCTGCTTCAAGAGCGACCCAAGCATCAAGTCCAGCCTGACGTTTCTGCGCAAGACGCCTTGGGCCAGGGAGAAGGTCGAGGCGTTGTACGTAAAGTTGCACCGCAGCAAAGGCTGGTAATTTCGCCCGGTTCCAAGGCTGGGCTCCAAGGAAAAACGATGTACTTCCAATACATGAAAAGTGCGCAAGGACAGCGCTGTTACACGATGATTGCCGCCTGCCTCGGGTGGTCAGGACTGGCCATTCAGCTTTACCTTGTTTTCATTGCGCGCTGGGCCGATGACGCCAGTCTGATAGGTGGGCTGGTGCGGTTTTTCAGCTTTTTTACCGTGTGGAGCAACACGCTGGTAGCGGTGGTACTGACCTGCGCGCTGACAGCCAGAACCTCGGCCGCGCATCGCTTCTTCCAGCATCCGGTCGTGTGCAGCGGGATTGCAGCCAGCATTGTTTTGGTCGGACTCGCTTACAACATATTGCTGCGCCATCTCTGGCACCCGGAAGGTTGGCAGTTTGTGGCTGACGAGTTACTGCACGACGTCATGCCGTTGGCTTTCCTGCTGTATTGGTGGCTTTACGTACCCAAGGGGCTATTGCGGCTTGAGCATGTGCTGCTGTGGATTCTCTACCCGGTAATCTACTTTTCCTACGTGCTGCTGCGTGGCAGCTCGATTGGCGATTACATGTACCCATTCATCAACGTCGGCAATATTGGCTATGTGCAGGCGTTTACCAATGCGGGTGGAGTGCTGATCGGTTTTATCGTGATTGCGCTGGTGTTGCTTGGTGTGGACAGGTTACGCGCCAGACGCTGAATTTGTAGGAGCTGCCCCGGTGTCTATTGCACCGAACAGTCTCGCGGCAAACACAGGACCTGTAGGAGCTGCCGAAGGCTGCGATCGCGGTTTATCAGTAGAAATGCTTCGCAGCCTTCGGCAGCTCCTACAGAAAAAGCATTCCAAATCAGATAGCAGTAGTTTGTCTGATGAAAGCTACTTGTTCATCAACCCTCATCACTCCCATCCAGCCGCCAGTACCCCGCAGCCTTGACGAACTCTTCCTCCAGCCCGAACTCACCGAGCAGTACCCGGCGCAGTTTGCGCGACAGCAGCGATTCGGTTGCGATCCAGGCGTACAGCTTGCCTTCAGGCATTTCCAGGCGGCGGGTGACGTCCACCAGATCCTGTTCGCCACGCACGATCCAGATCACGTCGACCTGTGCTTTGCTGTCAAAAACCTGCTGCTCACCCGAGTCTGCAACTTCAACGACGACCAGCGCACTGCGATTGGCTGGCAACTCCTCAAGACGCCGGGCAATAGCGGGCAGGGCGGTTTCATCGCCGATGAGCAGATAACTGTCGAAGATATCCGGCACGATCATCGAACCCCGCGGCCCGGCGATATTCAGAAACTGCCCCGGTTGGGCCTGTGCCGCCCAGGTCGCCGCAGGGCCTTCGCCATGCAATACGAAATCGATATCCAGTTCACCACTGACCGCGTCGTAGCGGCGCGGGGTGTAGTCCCGCATGACGGGTTTTGGCCCGTCGCTTGGGGCGCCCGGAATGAAGTTATCCAGCGCGGCCTGTTCTTCGGGTGTGGTGGCGAAAATCAATTTCACATGGTCATCGGGTCCCAGGCTGATGAAGCCGTTCAGGTCTGGACCATGCAAGGTAATCCGGCGCATTTTGGGTGTAATGTCCGTCACTCGCAGCACTTCAAGCTTGCGGCGTTTGATCTCATGGCTGACACGATGAATGGATTGCTGTGAATTCATACCGGCTTCTCCGAGGTGACGTGGGGGCCATCGACGATGGCTTTGGCGGTGTTGTTGAGCAGGTCGCGAACCCGGAGGATTTCTTCGAGGCTCCAGCGACCGTGGTGCAGTTGCAAGGCGTGGCGCAGGTTATGCACGGCCTCATGGATTTCCGCAGGACGATCATGACCGCGCAATGAGCGCTTGCTGACGTCTATACGCATCCTTACGCCATCCAGAGCGACTTTCTGCTCGGCCAATGAGGCACGACCTGCGTCAGTGACGGCATAGTGTTTTTTGCCACCTTGAGCGTCGCCTTCAATCAGCTCACTTTCTTCAAGGAAGGTCAGGGTCGGATAGATCACCCCTGGGCTTGGGCTGTAGGCACCGTCAAACATGCCTTCGATCTGGCGGATCAGGTCGTAGCCATGGCAGGGCTGCTCGGCAATCAACGCAAGCAGCAGTAATTTCAGATCGCCCGGGGCGAACACCCGAGGTCCGCGGCCGCCACGTTCCCGCCCAGGCCTTTTTTCAAAACCGTCTCGCCCATCGCCGTGCTCGCGGTGAGGCGGACGATGGTCGTTGTCGTGAGGGTCATCACGCATTTCTTCATCTCCTGTTACACGTTAGATATACCTTAAGATATATCTTAATAATTATGCAAAGGGATAAAGACGAACGGTTCTCGTTTGCGATCTTGCGAAAATTTATCGAAATGGTTGTAGCTCACGAGCAACGTGTGGCGCGGTGTTGCCGGCCTGACGCCTTCGCGAACAAGTTCGCTCCTACCGAGTGGCGTGGGTTGGGTAGGAGGTAACTTGTTGCCGAAAGGGTTAACGCGGTGGTGCTGGTCTGACGCTTTCGCGAACAAGTTCGCTCCTACCGAGTGTCGCGATGTTGGGTAGGAGGTAACTTGTTGCCGAAAAGGGTTAACGCGGTGGCGCCGGTCTGACGCTTTCGTGAACAAGTTCGCTCCTACCGAGTGTCGCGGTGTTGGGTAGGAGGTAACTTGTTGCCGAAAGGGTTAAAACGGTGGTGCTGGTCTGGCGCCTTCGCGAACAAGTTCGCTCCTACCGAGTGTCGCGGTGTTGGGTAGGAGGTAACTTGTTGCCGAAAAGGTTTGACGCGGTGGTTCCGGTCGGACGCCTCTCGCCACCAAGTTCGCTACAGTTGCGTTCTGATGGTCGGCTGGCAGAGCGTATGGCCACCCGGCTCCAGATACGGATTCAGAATCGGTGCCATGCCCTTGAGCACTTGCACGGGTAAGGCCGAAGTAAACCGAAAACCCTCTGCAGCCCGCCCTGGCACGAATGCGGTCAAGGTGCCGAAGTGGTTATCCCCCAGATAGAACACGAAAGTGGCTGTCCGGTTGATCGCTCGGGAACTGAGGATGCGTCCGCCCGCGCCGATGCTTTCGATACGGTTGTCGCCTGTCCCGGTCTTGCCGCCCATGGCGAGGATCGAGCCGTCCTGCAATTTGAAACTGCCGTGCACCCGCTTGGCGGTCCCGCCGTCGACCACTTGTGACAACGCTTCGCGCATGGCTGCGGCGACTTCGGATGGCAACACACGCTGACCCAATTCCGGATTATTGGCGAGGCGGGTTTCGTAAGGCGTGTCGGCAGCAAAGTGCAGGCTGTCGATGCGCAGTATCGGCAAGCGAATACCGTCGTTCTGGATGATGCCGATCAACTCGGCCAGCGCGGCGGGGCGGTCGCCGGAACTGCCGATGGCGGTGGCCAGCGAAGGCACCAGATGATCAAACGGATAGCCGACACGCTGCCAGCGTTGATGGATATCGAGAAAGGCCTCGACCTCCATCATCGTCCGAATCCGGCTGTCCCGTGCACTCTTATGGCGACTCTTGAACAGCCAGCCGTACACTTCCTGACGTTCATGTTGGCTGGCAGCAACAGCGTCCTTGAACTGCGCATCCGGGTGCTGCAGCAAGTAACCCACCAACCAGAGATCCAGCGGGTGGGCTTTGGCGATGTAGCCCTGATCCGGCAGGTTGTACTTGCCCGGCCCGTAGTTTTCATACAAATCCGCCAGACGTTTCTCGCTCAGCTTCGGCCCGGCCTTTTCTTCGGCCATGTGCGCACGGATGAAGGCATTGAAGTTGGCCTGATTGGCACCCGGCAACAGATAACGATGCACAGCCGCCAGTCTTATCGGCGTTGCATTGATACCGTCCAGAAACGTATCAAGCCGCTCCTGAGTGGTTTTGTCCTTGTAACGTTTCCAGAAACGCAGCAGGAATACCGACCCTTCACGGTCAGCGAAGCGACTCAGGTACTCCTGACGACGCGGGTCATCGTCATCCTTGAGCAGCTCGGCGCTATTGTTCGGTCCTTGATAAGTGCTGTAACGCACGACGTCTCGCATCAGCCGAATGAACGGCAGGTTGATCGACTCGCGCAGTGACTCACGCAGCGTTGGCAGGCGACTGTCGTCTTCCTTGCGGAAGTTGTTGAAGTGATGCATGCCGCCACCGGTGAAAAAGCTCTCTGCCGGGCTCGCCGAGTACCGCCGGTCCAGCGCCGCCGAAAGCATTTTCGACAGGTCACGATCCTTGTTTTGCATCAGATAATCCAGCGCCCAGCGGGTCAGCCGATCCTGATCGGCGACCGGCTCCTTGCCCAGTGCGCTGACGCTTTGCGCAGCGTAACGATCATGCAGTTCGGCGATGATCTCCAGATAGGTCGTCATCACCCGCATTTTCGCGGTGGAGCCCAGTTCCAGCTTGCTGCCTTCGTTGATGTCGAAAGGCTGGTCGGTGCTGTCCGTCTGGACCCTTACCCGTGATCCATCGGGGCCGCGCTCGAATAGCGTAAAGCTGTAGCGCACCTGAGTTGTGCTGACGGGAGTCAACAGACGCTCGCCCATCAATCCGACCTGTGCAGCGAAGGCCGGGTCCGCCAGATCTTTCAGGTACTGGCTGACGCTGTTTTGCAGCTCGCTTTGCAGGGTGCTGGTGGCCGAAAGATCAAGGCGATCAAGATCGTAAAGCGGACGATTGAGCAGTGCGGAAAGTCGGCTGCGGGCGACGCTGATACCTTTATTGGTCTCGATGGGCTGAATCGTCGGTTGCTCCGCCCAGTTGCGGTAACTCACCGTTGCTTCCAGTGCGGCATTGGCCAATGCGCTACTGATCACCTGATTTTGCGCCAGCAGACGAATGTGGCTGTCAGTCAGTTCCGCCAGCTCGGCGCGACCTTTCGCCAGATAGTGCGATGGTCGCCGCTGGGCGATGACCAAAGACAACACTTCGCGTAACGCCAGCCCCTGAGCGGCCATGCTTTGCGGGTCACTGGCGGTAGACGCGAGTAACTGATTGGTCTTCACGAAGTCCGCGCCATACCAGACCCGCAAACCCTCAGCCATCCCGTGCACTTCGCCATGGCCCGGCACTGCCGACAGCGGCACACTGTTCAGGTAATCACGAACAACGCGTTGACGTGCTTCTAAGGTTTGCTGGCCAGGTTGATAGGCGCGCACGCTGGCGGAAATCATCTGCCGAAGTTTTTCCGAGCCTGAAAGCGTAAGACCGTCAGGAGAGTGTCGATACTTCTCCAGTTGAGTAGCCAGCGTGCTGCCTCCCGCCGACTGCCCCGGCAAACCGAGCAGCTTCGCCACTTGAGAAATTGCTGCTTTTGCAAAGCGCGGCCAGTCCACTGCCGGGTTGGCCATTGGCTGTTGTGGATCAAGCAAATCCCGGTTTTCGATGAACAGCAGGCTGTGCACCAAAAGCGGCGGGATCGCGGCAAAGCTTGGGTAAAACTGCTGCGGATAACGAAATTGATAGACGTCGACACCGCGGCAATCGGTGATCGACAGTCCAGCCTGAATCTTCTCTTCATAGGGTACGAAGAAGCCACGCTTTGCGTAGGCCAGCAAGTCGGGGGAAAACCTTACCTGTTCGGTAATCAAATAGTCGCGCTTGAGCAGACGCGGCAGAAACTCGTTCAGTGACGAGTAGCCCAGACGTTTATCGAAGGGGCCTTCACCGGGGTAAAGCATCGAATCACTGGGGCCTGCATGCAGCGAGTAGCTCAGATTCGCCGCAAAGCGGCTGAACTCAAGCGCCTGCAAGCGCGAGCTGCGTGACTCGATTACCATCGCCACGGCCAGCGCGCCAATCCCCAAGAGCAGCAAAACCCAGATGACGCGCCACACATAGCTTTTGCGGCGAGGGGGTTTTGGCATGGGAGCTCGGTCGCGACTGTCTGCGGTAATCACAGTCTCTTTGGTATCTGCATGCCTTAAAACGCCCATTTCGATTGGCCCGGTTAAACCTGTTAATCGCACCTGACTCAAGCTTAGTCGCTGACCGGGATTGCGGGAAAAATTGTCTAGGGCTGTAGGACGCTTCCTGAGCAGCGGCGGGCTGCTTACCATTCCATGGCGTGCTCAGGCCGCAGGTCCATCAGCGGCTCATCAGGTTTATCGGCAAGCCCCGGGATTTGATAAACCCTGGATTCCATGAATTTTCGATACGCCCGTGTTTGCTCATCCTAAAACGTTTAATGCGTCGATAATCAGTTGGATTTGTAAGTTGAGTCGATGATTTATGTAGGAAATTCCCTCAAATATAAGAGTCAAGTAGGAAAATTCTGATTTTGATTGTTGAATATTGACTCGTATTTTAAACGGTGATTACGTCCGTTTTTTTCAGTTGCAGAAGCGTCTGGCTAAAACTTTAGTAATTATCAGGATGATAGAGATGAAGAAGAATAGAAGATTGAGGGTGGCGCAGTTGTGCGTGCCGTTGTTGGTGATGTCTTCGTTTGGTTTTCAGGTTCAGGCCGAAGTTAATGGTGTTGAGCAATTTGAGACTCAGCTTGATGCGACGATGGCGGCGGTGTCGTTGCCAGAACCTGATACATCCAGTTGTCAGAACACGCTAGATCAGATTAACGAACCAAAGGGCTTTCTTGAAAGCAAATCCGACGTCCGTTGCTATGTTTTTACTTCAATTCGTGGGCAGAAAGTTTTGCTTGCAGCTATAGCTGAGGAGCCTGAATCGTCTTGGCAGGTCGAATATTATGATGGTGTGTGGAAGACAAAAAATAACACGAGTGCGCTCGATCTACCTGGTTTGAAGCCTGGAGATCAAGTAGTCATGAGGGTTTCCTACAAACAAGACAAACCTTACCAGCGGACGGAATACAAAGTGGCCTTTGGATCGTACCCGGTCCTCAAGGATGCTTCACTGAGCGCTCCACCTGTCAGGAACCGTGTTCCTGTCGCCGACTCTGGATGGGTAGCTGGTTTGCAAACTCATGGTACGTTAACGTTCGAAGCAACATTTACTGATACCACAGGGATTCCATTGAAAGGCGCGTCAGCCAGTTTGCCGATTTATCTAAACCTGAAGTCTAAAGACCCAGAAGTGACGCAGTCCGCGCTGTCCGACGAGCGTGGAATCGCCACCGCGACATTCACGCTTAACAAATGTTACGGCGGAGAACTGGCCGCTCAGCGCAATGATGCTGGTGGAACCCATCATTGGGTATCTACTTACAATGTCGGGCGTTGGTTCGTATTCGACAAGCTTATTGGCGCAGAGAGTAAGGACAGTGAGTCGAAAAAAATGGCTGGCTTTGCTCATATCTGCACCCAGACTTTGAACAGAGGTAGAATCTAAAAATTTCCGGCTATCAGGGGCAGATAGTACATCTGCCCCTTTTTTCTCATCAGACTTCTACGTCGATCCTGTTTCGATTATTTGTATGGGTGCGATCATTTTCCTTTGGTTGTCCGAAAATATTAAGCTTGCCCGTGGTGTCTGCGAGCAGCGCGGCGTAATTTACCAAAGAGCTGAAATGTTTGTAGGAGAAGGGTTCCTCTTCTTCAGGACGTTTTAAAAAGCTTACATAGCTAATGATCGTTTCGGCGTGAGCCATGATGAGCTCTCTAAGTGGTTCATAGTCCTGCATGGCCTCTGTCAAGAAAGCAGTTTCAAGGTCGCTCAATAAATCAGAATTTAAAACTTTGACCTTTCCACTTGCATCGACTGTGAAGTCAAAGGGTGTAGCTGATAGTGTCGGGAAGTCTTTAGCAATTTTCTGTCTGAAGTTTTGCAGTTCAATGCTGATGTTCTCTATCAGGCTGCTGGCATTAGAAGCTAATGTATCCATTTGGTCACTGCGACATCCCCAGCAGCACTCATCCTTCTTAAGGGGAGCCCATCCTCTGTCGAGTGGGTCCGTTTCTCGTGTAAATACGATATCTCTAAATATAGGCCCCACCATAAACGGTTTGCAATTCAATACCTTCAGTGTGGTGTTCTCGCTTTCGTCGGAGGATATTAATCTTGTATACCTAATCGCAGATGTCGCCAGGACTTGCTCCACCTTAGGCTGATCAATTACTGAAGGCTTCAAAGGGGGCGACGCAATGGCATTGATGTTCACGAGTTTCCCTCTCCGTGTTGTAGGTCTCCCTCGGTGTAACGGCCATGTCCGAAAAAACTTGGCCTGATAATGTTGTGGGAAAATTCCGAGAAGCACTCTTATTGCGACGCTGTTCCCAAAAATCGGCTGCTTTTACGGGTTTTTGGTCGGCGGAGACTAAAATGTTGAGCAAGTCGTGATTTTTTCAGTGTTGGACGTAAGAACTTGTAAGTGTTAATTGTGAGAGACATACTACAAATAAAATTAAAAGTAGGAAACGTCTGATTTTTAAACAGCCTTGTTGACTCGGGTTTAAAGCAGTGATTACGTCCGGATTGTCAGTGTTTAGACCACTTGGCATAAACGAATTAAAACTATTGAGTCTATTTAGGAGTTTCAGATGCGTAAGAATAAAAAGCTGCTTTTGGGTATGGTTGTGTCCGCCGTTATTTCGGCGGGCCCTTATTCTGCATGGGCACAAGCGGTACCAGAGGGCAGTGCGACACAAACTGCCACAGCACCGATAATGGAAGAACCCGTATTCAGTGTGTTGACGGATAAGGTTCACAATTTCAGCGCCCGTTTAAACAGCGCTGTCTCCGAGCACTACTACGGTTTTACCGCTGTGAGAGGGCAGGATGTAATACTGAACCTGCAGAGTCAGCAACATATCAAGGTCGAACGGCATGTAGGCGGGGCATGGACGTTGGTCACCGTTAAAGGTATCAGTGTCCTCAAAAACCTGAAGCCGGGTGAGGAGATCATCATCAGGGTGACGCATATTCAGGCTGCGGCTTTTAATGGTGGGCAATATTCCCTGATATTCGGCTCCTATCCGGTGTTGAAGGATTTTGATCTAAAGCCCGAGGAAAATGTGTTACGGATTCCGTATGGCTATAGCGATCCTGTCTGGCTGCCCGGTCAAGCTCATAAGCAGGCCAAAGCTATGGCGCAATTTACTGACACAACAGGTGCGCCGTTGGAGGGGGCGATCGTAGGTTATGGACTAAAATTCGGCGGGGGCTATCGAAAAGATATAAGTGGGGGCCTTGTGTCGGACGTCGAAGGCAAAGCGTCGGGGCTTGTGGAGATCGGGCCATGCCAAGGCGGGGATCAGGCTAGGGATTTTGTTGATTATAGTCAGGGCTACAATAATACATGGAGGACGAACTATCGTGTAGGCGAATATTATTACTTGAATTTCCTGGCAGGGGGCGACCTTTCTGAGGAATACAAATTCGGACATATTTGTCATCAGCGTCTGATTAGCAGTAGACGATCCTGAGTCCATAGAATAGCGGCCTGTCAGATATTTCTGGCAGGCCGTTTTTCTTAACTATGCATAAGTGTCAAGCAAGGGGCGCGCGCGTTTTTCCGCGTTCTCTAAAATCTGCCTAGTAAATAAACTATCGAGAGATGCCCCCATGCCTCCCCATTTTTTATTAAGTATATCTCCATAATCGACAGTGTTCTGAAAGTTCTCACTATTGAGGTTAAATCTCCCACCAAATCTTTGGGTGTCTTTTTCTACCAATTGGATCAATAGTTTGGAATGCTTGTAGACGTGGTGCTTGATGTCCTTGAATGTATTGATTTCCTCAGTTAGCCAGGATTTATCAGCCTCGCCCAATTTCCCTGAGTCCAATATTTTTATTTTCGAGCTCTCATCCAGCGTGAATCCGAATCCTGCTGAAGCGATATCAGGGCGCAGGTCTCTAAGGCGTTCGTAAAACTCACCGTACTGCCGGCAAATGTCGATTTGCCTGAGTGCAGCGTCAATGGTCAAGCAAGCAAGTTCTAAAACGTCATCTTTGCACTCCGTCGAGACGTACTCAAGTGAATTTTCGGTTTGCAGAGGCTCTGCCTTATATTTTTGGTGATCTACGACATCGCTATGTTCCGTATTTTTTGTGCGCTCGGCGGAGCGTTCCTGCTCGTTGATGATCGAAGCGGGTGGTTGAAGATGGTTGAGTCTCATTGCGGAGTTGATATTCACGAATGCATCCTTTCAGTAGTTCCATATTTCTTTAACGGCCAGTGAGTAAAAACGTGTACTGAGAAGGTTGTAGGAAACTTTTTGGAGGGGGTTATAGTGAGAGGCTGTTCTCAGATTGACCTTTAACTCCAGACTATCGATAGCGGCATATAGACTGCAAAATTATTCACAGAAAAAACTCCTGTCCCGCCTTGCGGCGGGCAGCGTCGTTTCGCTATGCGTACGTATTGATTCGCGGTTCTGACCTCATGGGTGTATAGCTGCTCACCATTTTTAAAGATCTGCCATGAAAGTCACGGTTTGAGGTGTTAAGGATGTCCCTGTAGTCAATGGTCGTTTGAAAGTTATGCCTGTTCAAGTTGTACTTGCCGAAATCCCTTCTGTGATCCACGAGCGCCATCAGCGCTTTGGAGTGGGCATGGACCGAACTTCTGAAATCTTTAAACTTGTTAATTTCGTCGGTCAACCACAGTTTGTCCGCCTCACTTAATGGCTGTCGTCCGTCCAGTATCTTGATGTTTGCGTTTTCGTCCAGGGTGAAACTGTAGTTTGTCGAGAAAATGTCTGGTCGGAGGTCGTTAAGGCGCTTGGAGAATTCTTTAAATGATGAATTTATCTTGTCAAGTTTGTGGGATGATTCTAAGGTTATATTGATTAGGTATATCCCTTCCTTACACAGTTCCATAACGGGATCATCAAACTTTAGCTTTAGCCATGGCGCTTCCTCATAGACGTAATGCTCAATTTCTTCCACCTTCTGGGACGCTTTTGCGGCTGTGTGCAGTGCGAATTTCTCCACGCTATCCGTCTTGCCAACCACCAGGGTGTCCACCTCTGTGATCGGCTTTTCAATACCCCTGACCTTACCAGGCACCACCGAATAAAGGTTGCTGACGCTCGCTGCAGAATTGATTTCCAAAATGACTTCCTCTTGAGTTTCCTTACCTCTTTCTTAGCGGCCAATTAAGGAAAAACTTGGCCTGATAAAGGTGTAGGAAACTTCTGAGAGGAGGCCTTATTGTGACGCTGGTCTCAAACTGCGACCGCATTTGCTGGTTTTGGTCGGCCGAGGCGTTTGTTGAGGTCAAGCCAGGCGGCCATCAGCATCATCAGGCCGAGACCGAGGAGGGCAGTGCAGATTTGCATTGGCCAGGTATCACCGGCCAGTGCGTTGATCATGTCGGCCATTGGCGCGAGCAAGACGCCCAGGCAGAAGATCTCCAGCGAGTAGCGCCCCATTCGGCAGGCTTGTTGCGCGGGCCAGCTTTTCACCCATGTGTTTTGTGCGGGTAACAGTTTGGCGACGCAATACGCCAAGGCCAGAAAATGCAGTAAACGCAGTGGACCCAGATCGGTCTTGTTGATCGGGTAGAGCCCATCGGCGACGAACTGCGGCATCAGGACCGGATGCAGTACCGGGAATTTCCACGAGAATGCCATGACCGCCGCAACTAACAGATACATCGCAGAGATCATTAACAGGGGCTGCCTGGTCAGAGGCCGCGGTTCGATATCGGTTGAGGGTTTCGATTCGGCAGTCAGTGCACACGCGCCGCCGAGCACGAACAATAATTGCCAGGCCACCGGGTTGAAGTACCAGACGCCACCGCCTTCATAAGCCGAAATATTCCAGCCCAGCAGCGGCACCATCAGATACAGCCCAATCGACAGACCTACCGTCAGGGTCATGTTGCGCAACATCATCGGCAGAATAAGCGGCAAGGCCAATAGCAAAAGGATGTAAAGCGGCAGCGGGTCGGTCAGGTTGGGTTTAAAGCGCAATAGCAGTTGATCGGCCAGGGCTTGCTGCGGGTCAGCGACAAAATGTTGCAGGCCCATTTCCTGAATCATGTCCCGGGTTTCTACGTAATGATTGGCAACGAAAACAATGCCCATCAACAGCGTCAGTAGAAAGATGTGCACGACATAGAGCACCCAGGTGCGCCGCAGAATTCGTACGGTAGAAACAACAAAGCCGTCACGTCGGGCAATACGGCCGTAGGCAAGGATGGCAGCGTAACCCGCCAGGAAGACGAAAATTTCCGCAGCGTCACTGAAGCCGAAGTTGCGTACGGTCAGTTGAGCAAGTGGGTTGTCGGGCACGTGATCCCAGAAAATGAAGATCAGCGCCAGGCCCCGAAAGAAGTCGATGCGCAGGTCGCGTCCGTTAGTCATAACGGTAGGCTCTTTAATGTTGTAAGGGATAAAGATCAGCCGCGAGGGCTCTAGGTTCCGCGCCGCCGGTCACTCAAGGTGGCCTGGCTTGTCCGGCGGCGCGGCAGGGTGGAGGATTTTCAGCGCAAATGCAAAGGCAGGCTAATTACAGAATGTCTCGATACCGTCAGGTGCCTGGAGAGGGCCTCCGACCATTGGTCATACGCCATTGATGGTGGTGACCTTTAATTAGTTTGTCATCCAGTGGTGCTGTCGGTTGTCAGGGAAGCCGGTAAGTGATGTGAAGCCAGGGTGATGCCCGCATGACACCTGATCTAAGAGGATTTTCACGCTATCTGTTGATAGGCATCTGCAACACTGTTATCCATTGGACGGTGTTTCTTGTCTTGTGCTTGGGCTGGTTCGCCCCTCAATCTTTGGGCAATCTGGTCGGCTTTGTTGTAGCTGCTTCTTTCTCGTTTTACGCCAATGCTCTTTATACCTTCAGCGCTCGATTGTCATGGTCGGGCTATCTGCTTTTCATGTTCTTCATGGGGGCGATGAGCTTTATTGTTGGCCATATATCGGATGGGCAAGGGACACCTCTGCTGGTGACGCTTGTTGTTTCTTCAGGGCTTAGCTTGAGCCTTGGCTATTGCTGCTCCAGGTATCTGATTTTCAGGAGGCACCCTTGAAAATCTCCCTGATAGCGCCGGTTTTCAACGAAGCGTTGGCTATTCCACTATTTTACCAAGCTGTCAGGCAGGAACCCTGGTTGCACGGAAACACCGTGCAGATTGTCTTTATCAATGACGGCAGCACCGATCAAACCGAACAGGTAGTTCGGGCACTGATTGCGGGTGATGACGAAGTGCTGCTGATAAACCTGTCCCGGAACTTTGGCAAAGAAGCCGCCCTTCTCGCTGGCCTCGAATACGCCAGTGGCGATGCCGCCATTCCAATAGACGTCGATTTGCAGGACCCGATCAGCGTTATTCCACGCATGGTCATTGAGTGGCAAAGAGGAGCCGATGTGGTGTTGGCCAGGCGCCAGGACCGCTCGGTTGACAGTCGTTTGAAACGTTACGCGGCCGCGTTTTTTTATCGAGTCATGAATGTCATTGGTAGTACACGGATTGAAGCAAACGTAGGTGACTTCCGCCTGATGGATCGCAAGGTCGTGGACGTTATAAAAGCACTGCCGGAGCATGAATTGTTCATGAAAGGATTACTTTCCTGGGCGGGATTCCATACGGTGATCATTGACTACACTCGCGCGGCTCGGGTTGCCGGGCAAACCAAATTCAACATGAGGAAGCTTTGGCATCTCGCGCTGGATGGCGTAACTTCATTTAGTACAGTACCGCTACGGATCTGGACCTATATTGGCTTGGCACTTTCATTTTTTGCGGTGTGCCAGGGAATTTTCCGTGCGGTGGACAGCTTCGTGTTGGGTCACGCTATCCCCGCGTATTCGCCATTGATGACAGCTCTGCTGTTAGTAGGCGGTATCCAACTTATCGGGATTGGTATCCTCGGAGAATATGTGGGCCGCATTTACATGGAGGCGAAACACAGACCCCGTTATGTGGTGAGAAATACGGTGGGTATACAGCCTGAAGTTCTGGGTGTTTCGTCAAAACAGGCAAGTGGGGCCTAGGGTGCGTTATCTCGGGGAAATTAATTCCCGGTGTTTGACGGACTTAAAGATGTAGAGGGTTCCAGGGGAGTTGTGTTCAACGGAAGGAGATATCTATGCAACCTGCTTCTCGGTTAGTTTGGCTAGGCAAGATTATTCGGGATTATAAAATCTTTCCAATTGTAGTGGTTGCCGTCTCGGTTCGTTTATACGGTATCACCTACTCAGCTGTCTGGTTTGACGAAGCGTACAGTGTATTGATAAGCGAAACGACTCCCTCCTTGATAAGGTTTCATACTGCACAGGATGTGCACCCACCCCTTTATTATTTTTTGCTTCATTTCTGGATGATGTTTTTCGGCGAGAGCGTATTCTCAATTCGCGTGATGAGTGCGCTGATGGGGACTTTGACGGTCCTCGTCAGTGTATGGCTGATGGGTATGATAGCTTCCAGACGAGCCGCCATTCTGGCAGGCTTTCTGTCAGCTTTATTACCGATTGCTGTTCGATACAGTCAAGAAGCGCGGATGTATGCTTTGTTGGCGCTGTGCTGTATCGCGGCGACACTGATGCTGGTTTACTGGGTAAAAAAACCTGAACATCACCGGTATCTTTGCGCTTATGCGTTCTTTATGGTGTCAGGTTTTTACACGCATTATTTTGCGTTCCCGTGCCTTGTTGTACATTGGCTCTATCTACTTTTTGTTCGCGACAGAGGTCAATTTTTAATCAGAAAAGGATCGTGGTGGATAGCTAATCTGGCGATGCTTGTGCTGTACCTTCCCTGGATCCCTCTATTAATTGAACAACTGGGGCGTACAGGCGGAGTTGGCTGGATCCCTCCGATGAGTTTACTCACCGTTATTTCGCAGATTTGGATTTTTTTTACGCTTGAACCCAGCTCTAATTGGCCAATAATGGCTTATCTATTTGTACCGTTGCTAGCGATCCTCGTGGGGTGGGGACTGTTGAAGCGG
Organism: Pseudomonas syringae group sp. J309-1; assembly: GCF_032582135.1. Classification (NCBI taxonomy): domain Bacteria; kingdom Pseudomonadati; phylum Pseudomonadota; class Gammaproteobacteria; order Pseudomonadales; family Pseudomonadaceae; genus Pseudomonas; species Pseudomonas syringae group sp. J309-1. The sequence continues at coordinate 56,729 of NZ_JAWHNU010000022.1, forward strand.
GACCCCGACAGCCATCGGTTTAATTTACTCATCGTCTTGTACACCTATGGGCCTATTCTGTCGATGGCCTTGGTGTCACTGAAAGTACCTCTGTTCTGGACGCGTTATTTTTTATTTTCGGCGATGGGGTTGCCGTTGCTGATAGCGCTCTCGCTCGACCACCTAATGAATCGCTCTTTTCGGATCGGCTTCCTCTGCTTGATCGCGGTGGTCGGCGCGCAGGCAGGCGGCCTTTACAACGTTTATAGCGGCACCTACTGGCTGAATAATCCCTATCAACGCTACGAGACAGGTATCGACAAAGTCGTTAGCTATATGAACGCGCAATGGGCCGCAGGTGACAGGGTTTTGGTGTATGGTAGTTACCTGTATCCTGGGGCTATCTATTACAGCAGGCGGAGAACCATGCCGCTTCTTTATACCCCCGGGCACGAACTGGAAGGGCGCCCTGGTAGAGGTAGCGCCGGCTCCTTCTGGTATGAGGACGCCGACACTTTATATATGGATAGCTACACATCGGTCCCCGTTGATACGCAACGAGTATGGTTTATCTATGAGACCGATCTATCCACGTTCGATGTTCCTGACCATTGGCGCCCCATCAGTCATTTTACTTCTGGGGATACTCAGGTATGGCTTTACTCACTCAACCCATTTCACCTCGCTAACTCGCAGCGAGGCAAATTCCACGCTGTCAAGCAATCGCATTAGGCTCAAAACTATCAGCCCGCGCCATCTGCCACATCGTGGAATAGAAGCTTCCATCCACTTCGCCATTCAATAACTGCCCCGGCTCGAGGAACACATGGGACTGGGAAAACAGTTTGATTTCAGTGGCCGACATCCGTCGTACCAGATGTTTGGCCTCCAGTTGCGAAGGATGATCCAAACCCGCAGCCGCGAGCATTTCAGCCAGCCCCTTGAGTGTATTGCGATGGAAGTTGAAGACCCGCTCGGCTTTGTCCGGTACTACCAGTGCGCGCTGGCGCAGGGCGTCTTGAGTCGCAACGCCGGTGGGGCATTTGTTGGTGTGGCACGATTGCGACTGAATGCAGCCAATGGCGAACATAAAGCCTCGTGCTGAGTTGGCCCAGTCGGCGCCGATGGCCAACACGCTGGCGATATCGAAGGCGCTGACGATCTTGCCGCTGGCACCCAGTTTGATCTTGTCTCGTAGATTCAAGCCGACGAGGGTGTTGTGCACGAACAATAAGCCTTCGCGCATCGGGACGCCCATGTGGTCAGTGAACTCTACCGGCGCAGCGCCGGTGCCGCCTTCGGTGCCATCTATCACGATAAAGTCAGGAAGAATGCCGGTGTCCAGCATGGCTTTGGCGATGCCCATGAACTCCCATGGATGCCCCAGGCAGAACTTGAAGCCCACGGGTTTGCCGCCCGAGAGTTCACGCAGTTGAGCGATGAACTGCATCAGTTCACCAGGCGTGGAGAACGCGCTGTGGCGTGACGGTGAAACGCAGTCCTCGCCCATGAGGATGCCGCGTGTTTCGGCGATTTCCTTGGTGACCTTGTGTTTGGGCAGGATGCCGCCGTGGCCCGGCTTGGCACCCTGGCTCAACTTGATTTCTATCATCCGGACTTGCGGATCCTGTGCTTGCGCTGCGAAGCGCTGCGGATCGAAACGGCCATCTGCCGTCCTGCAACCGAAATAACCGCTGCCCAGTTCCCAGGTCAGGTCGCCGCCGTATTCCCGATGATAAGGGCTGATGCTGCCTTCACCCGTGTCATGGGCGAAATTGCCAAGCTTTGCGCCTTTGTTCAGCGCACGAATGGCATTGGCGCTGAGCGAACCAAAGCTCATCGCCGAAATGTTGAATATCGAGGCCGAGTAAGGCTGCGTGCATTGCGGGCCGCCGACGGTGACCCGGAACGCATTCGGATCGCTCAGTGGGGCGGGGCGCATGGAGTGGCTGATGAACTCGAAGCCGGTCTGGTAGACATCAATCAGCGTGCCGAAAGGCTTGTCCGCTGATTCGTTCTTGGCGCGGGAATACACCAGCGAACGTTGTGCGCGGGAGAAAGGCAGGGCGTCGCTGTCGGATTCCAGCAGGTACTGACGGATCTCTGGGCGTATGGCTTCTACGGCGTAGCGAATGTTGCCGAGAATAGGGTAGTTACGACGCACCGAGTGAGGCGATTGCAGCAGATCGATTATCCCTACCAGCGACAGCAAGGCAGTCAGCAACGTAAAGGGCCACAGCCATTCGTGGTGCCAGAATGGCACGCTGAGCAGGGTAAAAAGCACACAACCAACGAAGAAGGCGTAACGACTGAGAATCGACAGACTCATACGGTTTCCTGGGGGCTAAGGACGGGGTTTTCGATCTGATTTTTGGGTGTTTCTGACTCAGCGCCGTTCCTGCGGCGACAGTCGCTGTGGTCATTCAGCAGGTCGGGAGTCAGAGGGCAGCAGGTCTTCTGTCTTCTGAAGACTATCGGCAGAATTGAGGATAGCTGAACGATAGGGATCGAGCCGGGCAGGCGGCGAATTCAGTCCGCCAGAACCCAGGGTTTGATATGGCGAATGCGCTCGGCCATTTCGTAGACATCCTCTCGTCCTTCATGGCTGGTCCAGCGCAGATGTTCGATCAGCGCCTGTTCCCTGGGGTTTAGCGCGACGAAACCCAGCTCATCGGCTTTGCGCATGAAGGTATCGCGAGGTTGCGAGGGGGTACTGGCGGCGATCACTTCCTGCAGCGCGCTTTGTAGCATTGAGACATAGCCGACCAGCATCGACGGGTTGCACAGCACGTCGGTCTTGTTGACGTAGCCGTCAAGCAGACGCAGCGAATCCCTTGCTTCGATCAGGCGGCTGTAGGCGTGGGGGGAGATTTGGTAATGATCGGGTTGAGACATGGCTTGCTTCCATCCGGCCGGTGCGCCAGGAGACCAGTCCCGGACCGTTGATCCAGCAACGGCGGGTCGAACCTTAGCGGCTAGTGCCTACCTAATCAAGTTCACGAATGATGCAAGTCACGACAATCGATTTTGGTCTGAATAGGGTGATATGTTATGTTGTAACTAAAATTCACTCAGTGATTCGGAGACATCATGAAACCTGATATCCACCCTGCTTACCGTCAAGTGCTGTTCCATGACACGGCAGCTGATGCGTTCTTCCTGATCGGTTCGACCGTCGATACTGATCGCACGCAAAAACACAGCGATGGCGAAACCTATCCCTACGTAGCACTCGATGTGTCGAGCGCTTCACACCCGATGTACACCGGGCAACAACGTAAAACCACCACTGAAGGCCGAATTGCGGGCTTCAACAAGCGCTTTGCCACGTTTGGCTCTGGCGCGAAAAAAGACACCGCCGAAGCTGAATGATGCGGTTCTGTCTCACGGGATGGACGATCAGAACCTGATCCTCCATTCCGTGAGATTTTTTTTGCCTTTTTTTGACTTCGACGACCATCTGCGCGCATCGCTACTGGACTAACGCGCGATTTTGCTTTTGACTCTGCGGCCTGAAAATCAGGAGTTGCCGCTTTGAAAAAATCAGTCGCTATCCTCTTCGGAGGACAATCCAGCGAACACGAAGTCTCGCTGCAGTCAGCCAGGAACGTGATCAACGCGATCGATCGCGGCACCCATGATCTGACGTTGATTGGCATCGACAAGTCGGGCCGCTGGCTGTGCTTCGATGAAAGCGATTACCTGCGTAATGCCAACGATCCGGCAAAGATCAGCCTCAGTGCTTCGGGCAAGCGCCTGGCGTTGTTGCCGGGCAGTGCTGGCGGGCAGTTTGTCGATGTCGAGTCGGGTGTAGAACTGCCACGCATAGACGTCGTATTTCCCTTGATCCATGGCGCGTTCGGCGAAGACGGTTGTTTGCAGGGTCTGTTGCGCATGCTGGCGATTCCCTGCGTGGGGCCGGATGTGCTCGCCTCGGCGGCCTGCATGGACAAAGACGTGACCAAGCGCCTGCTGCGTGACGCTGGTATTGCCGTGGCTCCGTTCGTGGTGGTCAGTCATGGAGAGTCGGTGGAGTACGCGACAGTCGTCGCACAGCTTGGCTTGCCGATCTTCGTCAAACCGGCGAGTCAGGGCTCGTCGGTAGGTGTCAGCAAAGTTACTGATGAAGCCGGTTACAGCGCCGCGCTGAAACTGGCCTTCGAATACGACCACAAGGTGTTGATCGAAAAAGGCATTGTGGGTCGAGAAGTCGAATGTGCAGTGCTCGGCAACCGTCAGCCGCAAGTCAGTGTCTGCGGTGAAGTGATCGCCAACGACGAGTTCTATGCCTACGACACCAAATACCTGAACGGTGACCAGGCGCGCATCGCGATCCCTGCCGAACTGGCGTCCGATGTCAGCGACGAGGTGCGTCAAGTTGCGCTGCGTGCTTATCAAGTACTGGGCTGTGCCGGTCTGGCCCGGGTGGACTTCTTCGTCACTGAGGCGCGGGACATCATCATTAATGAAGTGAACACGATTCCCGGCTTCACCTCGATCAGCATGTACCCCAAGCTGTGGCAGGCCACGGACTTGTCCTACGCCGGTCTGATTGATCGTCTGATCGCGCTGGCACTGGAGCGTGCTGATGAAGCGCGTCAACTCAAGACCGAGATATTTTCATGAGACTGATTCATATCGCTGCAGCGTTGTTGATAGGGCCAGACGGACGGACCTTGCTGGTACGTAAGCGCGGCACCCAGGCGTTCATGCAGCCGGGTGGCAAGATCGACGCCGGTGAGTCCGCTGCCGAAGCGCTGGCGCGGGAGCTTGAGGAAGAGCTCGGGTTGCGGATCGATCCAGCCAACGCGGGTTATCTCGGTTCTTTCGCGGCGCCTGCCGCTAACGAGCCAGGGTTCGAGGTGCGCTGCGAGCTGTTCGAAGTGCGCATCAATGTCGAGGTCGTTCCCGCTGCGGAAATCGAGGAAGTCGTCTGGATCAGCGCCGACAGCCACTCGGATCTCAGTCTGGCACCGCTGACCCGGGACACCATCCTGCCGATCTATCGGAGCATGCTCGCCGAGGCCTGATCAGCATCAGGCTTTTCCGGGAATCCCGTATTTACGCAAGCGATGGGCAATGGCGGTGTGCGAGGTCTGCAAGCGCGCCGCCAGTTGCCGGGTCGACGGATAGTCGGCGTAGAGCTTTTCCAGCAAGGTTTTTTCGAAGGTATCGACAGCCTGTTCCAGGCTGCCGACTTCGCCATCAACTTCCCCGGCAACGGCTGTGCCGGCGATGTCCAGATCACCGATGTCTACCAGATTGCTTTCACTGATGGCCGCCGCGCGGAAAATCACGTTCTGCAATTGACGCACGTTGCCCGGCCAGCGATTGCCCAGCAACGCCGGATAAGTGCCGGTAGCAAGTCGGCAGACCGGGCGCTGAATCTGTGCGCAAGCCTGTTCCATGAAGTAGCGCGCCAGTAACAGAATGTCCTGTCCGCGATCGCGCAAGGGCGGGACTTCCAGATTGAGCACATTCAGGCGGTAGAACAGGTCTTCGCGGAAGGTGCCTTCGCTGACCATTTTTTCCAGGTTGCGATGCGTTGCGCTGAGGATGCGCACGTTGACCTTTACTTCCTTATCCCCGCCGACACGCCTGAAGCTGCCGTCGTTGAGGAAACGCAATAGCTTGGCTTGCAGGTACGGCGACATTTCGCCGATTTCATCGAGAAAAACAGTGCCCTGATTCGCCAGCTCCATCAGCCCCGGTTTGCCACCTCGTTGCGCCCCGGTGAATGCGCCGGGGGCGTAACCGAACAGTTCACTCTCGGCGAGGTTTTCCGGCAGGGCGGCGCAGTTGAGTGCCAGAAAGGGCGCGCTGTGTCGGGCGCTGGTCGCGTGGCAGGCGCGAGCCACCAGCTCTTTGCCGGTGCCGGTTTCACCCTGAATCAACAGTGGCGCGTCCAGCGCAGCAACCCGCTGTGCGCGGGCCTTCAAGGTGCGGATAGCCGTGGACTCGCCCAGCAGCGCATCGAAGCCTTCGGCATGGTCGTGATGCAAGGCCGACAGACGCTCACCGATACGGCTTGGCTGGTAAAGGGTGAGCAATGCACCCGCATCGGTAATCGGCGTAGCGTCCAGCAAGAACGCTTCGCCGTTGAGCGTGACTTCACGTAAAGGCAGGCGAAAGCCGTTTTCCAGCAATGCGCTGTGCAGACCCGGATCGGCAAACAACTCGGCCACCGGTTCACCGGCAGGCTCGCGCCCGATCAGCGCGATCAACGCCGGGTTGGCCAGCAGCACATGCCCGGCACTGTCCAGCGCCAACACCGGATCGGTCATGGCTGCCAGCAATGCATCGAGCTGCAAGTGGCGACGCTGGCCGGGCAGAATATCAACGACCGTAATGGCTTCAACGCCACGCACCCGGAACAGCGCGTCCTTGAGTTCTTCAAGGACCTGGTGGCTGAGGGTCGGTGCGTCGATGTAAACGTTGGGCGGCACCATTTCCACCGCATCCAGATTCAGATTGCGCCCACCCAGAATGGCCAGGACTTCCTGAGTGATGCCGACGCGGTCGATGAAGCTGACGTGGATACGCATGGGGCGCTAAAGGTTCTGGGTGAAGAGGGGGGGCATTATGCCAGTAAAACCGGGGTGCAACGCTCAACTGGAATGAGTCTGGCGGGGTAACTGTGGTTTGAGATGCCACGGTCGCCTACCGTAGACCGCCTTTTCACAGCATTCCGTTGGAGCGAGGCTTGCCCGCGAATCAGCCGACGCGGCAGGGCAGACGAACCGCATTATCGTTCTTCGCGGGCAAGCCTCGCTCCAACAGTGTCTCTGCGCCCTATCTCAAACCAAGTGCTCTGGCTTCACCGGTTCGCCCGGTTCGATGCCCAGCTTGTCGTGAACGTCCTTGAACATACGGTCGTATTCTTCATGCATCGCCAGTGGCACCAAAGCGGTGTGCGGCATGCCGTGTTTGACCGCGATCTGGTTGGCGTTGTGAGCAAAGTTGCAGGCCAGATCTTTTGGCAGTAAGAATTCATCCTCGAACGTGTTGCCTGCGACTTCGCCCTGCATCGTGAAATGCATGGATTTGCCTTCCTCAGGATGCTCGCTGACTTCGTAACGGATATGAATGTCATAGCCGAAATCCGATGCTTGCAGCGGCGCGCGAGTGATATGCAGATGGCCTGGTTCGAACATGTCATTGCCCCTTGGCTGGTCGATGAGTGTCACGGTAGACCCGGTAAGGTCCGTTGACGTTCAGGGAATGTGAAGATTCAACCTTAGGCCATGTCGAGTGACAGTGGCGTGACGAGGATCAGTGCTCAGGACTTGCTGCTGACTGGCTCTGGCCGCGACCATATCCACAGGTTGCCTAGCAGCATGCCGCCAACGGCGGCATACACCGGCCAACCGTGCATCAGATAAAGCATCAAACCCGCACAGAGCAGCATGCTGATGGTCGCGCTTATCTTGGCATTGCGAGTCACCTTCCGACCATTGCGCCAGTTGCTCAGGATCGGACCAAACAGCTTGTGGTTTTCCAGCCACGCGCTCAGGCGCGGCGAGCTTTTGGTCGCTGCCCATGCCGCGAGAAGGATGAACTCGGTCGTCGGCAGGCCCGGAATGAAAATAGCGACAATCCCTATGCCCAGACTGACGTAGGCGAGGATGCCGAACAGAAGGCGAGAGAGTCTGGTACCGGGTGGTTTGGAGGTCATGGTCACTACAGGCAGGTTCAGAAAGCCCGGCCAGCTTAACAGCACCGGGCGTTTTTTCATGCTTGAACCGACTCGACCTTTGGCGCATGGGCATAGGCGTGCTGGAGCAGCACATTGAAGCGTTCGAACGCCGCGATCGCGCCTTGATCCGCCTGAGCCTCTTCCTGCTCGGTGAAGTCTAGCCCGTCCAGGGTTCTGATAAAGCTTTTCCAGCCTTCCGCCCGGCCGCCTGCTGGCTCGCCCAAATGCCGGGCTCCGAAGCTTTCGCTCAGGTTCAGCGCCGCGGCACGCTTGATCAAAAAGGCCGCGCCCAGTTTGGAACCCTCGGACACAAACAGCCAGCCCATGGCCTGAGCCCTGGTCGGGTTGTGCACCGCACCGGAGATAGTGGGTGGAGTGTCAGTGTTCAGGTCGGCAAGATCGGCTTTGGCCTGTTCTGCGCGGCACCGTGCAGGCAGGTCCGGGACGATTTTCTTCAACTCGGGGTCGTTGTACAGCGCCTGCAGCTCTGCCTGAAACAGATACTGGGCGACGAGGAAGCGCTTGTAGCTTTCCAGCGTTTCAAAGGGCGCATTGGCTTTTACTGCCTTGTCGAGTTGCTCGTGCGGCGCGTGGGTAATCTGGTTCAGGCGCTGGGAACGCAGGGCAGGGCGGTTGTGCTCGGAGGTCATTGGGTTCTTCCCTGGTAAACATTGAGAGGATGTTAAATAGACGAATGACTCACCCTTGAAGCGTAAAAAAACATGCCGCCGAAGATCATCGACGGCACGCTTTCAGGGGTTGATTGCTTAGATATCCCAGACCACGTTGACGCTGAGGTTGCGGCCGGGCTGAGTCAGGCGGTCAAGGTTGGCCGGAGCGGTGACGGCCGCTTCTCCAGCGCTGTCATAGCCGCGCACGTCGTCCCATAGCCAGTATTTTTTGTCGGTGAGGTTGTACAGGCCCGCATTCACGGTTACATCGTTGGTGACCTTGTAGTACCCGCTGAGATCAAGCACACCGAAGCCCGGCGTTTTAAACTGGCTTGATGAACCGTCTGGCTCATTGAATTCAAGGTCACTCACACGGTCCTTGCGTTTGACCAGCGTCCAGCTGAGCAGCCCGCCATAATTATCCTGTTCGTAGCCAAGACCGAACACACCTGTCAGTGGGTTGATGCTATTGAGCGGCTCGCCACTGTCGTTGTTGCGCCCATACAGGTAGGTAATGGCGCTTTGGGTATAGAGGCCTTTTGGAGCGCCAAACGTATCCAGATTCAGGCGACCTTTGAGTTCAACGCCCTTGATGGTCGCATGAGCGATGTTGTTCGCCTGGAAGGTCGATCCGGTAGCAGTGCCAGGCTGAATCTGGTCTTCATCAATGAAGTCGCGGTATTTGTTGTAAAACACTGCAACGTCGAAGGTGCCTGCTTCAAAGCGGCCACGGAGACCGGTTTCATAGCTCTTGCTCTTTTCCGGCTCGAGATCAGGATTAGGCTCGACGGTGTAACCGCTTTGCAGGTTTTCGAAACGTCCGTAAAGCGCTTTGGCGCTTGGCGTGCGGAAGCCTTCCGCATATTGGCCGTACCACGTGTACTGATCATTGAAGGCATAGGTCACGCCCAGCTTGGGCGACACGCGATGCCATTTCTGGCTTTCGTCACTGACGCTGTCCCGATCCTCACCCACCGTGTTGAGAAACTCTTGAGTGATGTGCGGATCCAGACGGGTGTAGTCGTAGCGGACGCCTGGCAGGAACGTCCAGTCGTTCCAGCGGATTTCGTCCTGTGCAAACAGGCTGTAGGTACTGATAGTGGGGTCCGGGAAGTCACTGGAAGGGGCCAGGGTGTTTTGAGGCAGTACCTGGCCGGCTGCCCTGCAAGTACCGAACCCCGCCGTCGACGCGCAGACTTCACCGCCGCTGCGCTGGCCGGTGACTTTCTGCTGCTTGAGGGTGGTGCCATAAGTCAGCAGGTGCTCGGTGTCGCCAATGCTGAAGGCCTTGTCCAGCTGAGCATCGAGAATCCACTGACGTTCTTTGTAAGTGGTCGCGCGCGAGCGCCACACATCCCGCGTGATCGGGAAGTAGCGCTCGAGTGTCGTCTGATCGGTCTTTGCAATCTGATAGTTCAGACTCCATTTGACGTTATCCGCCAGCAGGCTGTTGAGCTCGAAGCTGTTTTCCAGACCAAACCGCTCGCGGCTGATAGTGTCGTTCCCGGTGCGTCCACGGTAAAAGTTCAGGCCGGTACCGACCCCGCCAGTGAACAGCCCGCCGACAGCGCTCTGTTGGTCAGTGTCCCGGTCATCTTTGTATTTTTCGTAGGTCAGTCCCAGGCGTGAACCCTCGCCATAGTTCCAGCCCAGCTTGGCCAGAATGTTGGTGGTGCGGGCATCCTCGGGGTTGGCTTGCGTCCGCTCCAGGCCGGTACCGCCCGTGCTGCCATAAGATTCGGTCTCGTGGCCGTTGCGCTGGCTCAGGTGCAGCAAACCGTCAAAGTCACCCTGGCGTGCGGCGAATGTCCCAGAGGTGAGCCAGCTTTCATCGGCCGAGCTGTAGCCGGTCTTGAGGCGCGCGCCGACGTCCTTGCCGTCCTTGATGATGTCGTCGGCATCAAGGGTGTAGTAGCTGACCGCGCCGCCGATGGCGCTGCTGCCATAAAGGGCCGATGCCGGGCCACGCAGAATCTCGACGCGTTTGACGATTTCCGGGTCGACGTAATTACGGTGGGTGTTGGCATACGGACCGGAGAAATAGTTGTCAGGCACTTCGACGCCGTCCACCTGAGTCAGGATCCGGTTGCCGTCGATGCCGCGAATGTTATAGCCGGTGGTGCCCGAACGTTGACCGGCACCGCCCACGGAAACTCCCGGTTCATAGCGCACAAGGTCACGAATGGTATTCACGTTCTGCCGATCCAGTTCCGCACGTTCATGGACCGAAACCGAACTGGGTACCGACGCAATATCCTGAGCCTGGCGAGTAGCGCTGACCGTGATCTGGCTCAGTGCAACAACTCCGTCGCTGCGTTTTTCCAGCACCACATTGTTGTTTCCCATCGTGCGGTAGCTCAGGTGCGAACCGGCCAACAGTTTTTCCAGTGCGTTGGCAGGTGATAGCGAACCGCGTGCGCCGGGGGAAGTGACGTTGTTGGCCAGCTCAGAAGAAACCCCTACCTGCCAGCCAGTGATGCGGCTGAACTCGTTAAGCGCCGTAGTCAGTGGTTGTTGCGAGATGTTGAATGCGTAAACCCCGGCAGTCCGGGTCGATGCCGTTGTTGTGTCGGCTTCGCTGGCGTTGGCTGCGTGCAAAGCGCCGGACCAGCCAGCAGCGGACAGAACCGCCAGGGTCAACAGCGAGAGGGCGGACTTGTGCAGCCCTGCGGTGCGGGACGCATGGGGCGTGACGGGATTACGCATTGTCGATGGGGCTCCGTTGTGCAGTCTTTTTAGTTTTAGCAGCTGCCGTTAATACGAATCAATTGCATTGGCTAAGACGAGACGCGCGACGGATGACTATCGAGTAAAAATAAATCGGCTCAGTTGAGAATGACCAGTGCAGGCAGTTCATGCAGCTGGGAAGAGGTGATATGCGCGAGCGACCGGACCACGTCCATTGGATTGTCCAGACGGTAATTTCCGGTCACCGCAACGCTGTCCAGTTTGCTGTTGGTGTTGACGATCCAGCCGGGGTAATAGCGTCGCAACTCGGCGAGGACTTCACCCATCGGGCAGTTATCGAACACCAGACGACCTTGAATCCAGGCCAGATCCTTGCCCGGATCAAGCTTCTGGCGATGACTGAAACCTTCAGGCCCCACCCGGATGCTGTCACCTCCTGCAAGCTTCACTGCGTCGTTGCCTTGCGGAGCGCGCACATCCAGTGCCCCGCGTTGTACCTGAATCTGCGCAATGCCATCCAGGTAGCGCACCGCAAAGGCGCTGTCATTGGTGCGCATGCTCACCGCGCCCGCCTGTACCTCCAGTGGCTGACCCTGGCTGACCGGTACTTCGAAGAAGGCTTCGCCTTGCAGCAATTTGGCGACCCGGCTCTTGCCGGTCACATCACTGGAAAATGCCGAGTTGGTGTTGAGCAGCACCTTGGAGCCGTCATCGAGTTGCAGTCGCTGACGTTCACCGACCACCGTCAAGTGATCAGCCTGCAGGCGAAGACCCAGGTTACTGAAACTGAACACGCCGATCAGCAGCATCGCGGCAGTTGCCACAGGTATCCAGCGGGAGCGCAGGCGGCGCCAGCGTGATGGCTGACTGGCGTTCAATTCGACTGCCGCCAGGGCAACCGGTTTTGAGTGCCAGATCGCCTGAACCTTGGCAAACGCCTCCCGGTGGGCAGAGTCGGCCGCCAGCCAGGCCTGAAAACGGGCTTGCTGTTGCGCGTCACTGCCATCCAGCTCAATCAGCCAGGTCAAGGCTTGATCCATCACGCTGTCGCTCAACACCTCTTCAGCGATGGTGCGCGCGCGATGGAGGTCAGGGTCCTTCACGGGAAGTCCTCGGTTATTCTTGTGTGTCGTCGGCCGATGCCGGATTTGCCGCAGACTGCTGGAACGCTCAAGGGTGGTCAAGCCTTGTTGCAACCGCCACACAGATCGCCATGATCAATTTCAGCTCCTTCTGCACGGTGCTTGCGGACACGCCGAGTTGCTCAGCGATTTCCACATAACTGAGACCCCGGAGGCGGCTCAGGCTGAAAATCTGCTGTTGGCGAGGTGTCAGGGTAGCGATGCTTTTACTGAGCACTTCGACCATTCGCCTGGCGTGGATTGCGTCTTCCAGCGACGTCGTCGAGGCGCTGACGTTTTCCATGTCGGCAGTGGTTGCGTCCTCGGCCAACAAGCGTTCCCGCACGCGCCGGGCGCGCAAATGGTCCAGTGCCAGGTTACGGGCGGTCTGAAAAATGAACGGCTCAAGGTGCTCGATGGCGCGATTTCTCAACGCGCCAGTCACGCGCAGATAGGTTTCCTGAAGCAGGTCTTCTGCGGTGCTGTGATTGCTGACAATCCGCTGCAGGGTGCGCAGCAGAATAGGTCTGTGAGAGACGAATACTTCGTTTAAACGCGATTGACTCACCGGGGGAGTACTCGACCGAGAAAAGCAGCAGATGATAATGCTTCTCATCCGCTTGTTCGGTCAAGGGGTGTTCGCTGTTGTTGTCTGTAGGAAAGGTGCGGTGTGAACTTCCTGTGGGAGCAGAGCTTGCTCGCGATAAAGCTGAACGCGGTCCAAAGTGAAGCGCGTCCAGCCTTATCGCGAGCAAGCTCTGCTCCCACAGGATTGCATTTCAGTTCAGGAATGATGATTCTTCAAACTGAAAGTTTTACTCCGCGTTATGCAGCGCCAGGCAGTTGTCCAGCATACGGTTGGAGAACGCCCATTCGTTGTCATACCACGCCAGGACTTTCAGCAACTTGCCGCTGACCTTGGTGTGACTGGCATCGAAAATCGACGACAGCGGGTTGTGGTTGAAATCGTGAGAAACCAGCGGCAGCGTGTTGTAACCCAGCACCTTCGAATGCTGGCTGGCTTCTTTCATCAACGCATTGACGTCGGCAGCGGTGGTGTCCCGCGTCAGTTGCACGGTCAGGTCTACAAGCGACACATTGATCACCGGAACGCGAACGGCCATGCCCGTCAGTTTGCCCGCCAGTTCCGGCAGTACCAGACCCACGGCTTCGGCAGCACCGGTCTTGCTCGGGATCATCGACTGAGTGGCCGAGCGCGCGCGGTACGGATCAGTGTGATAGACATCGATCAGATTCTGATCGTTGGTGTAAGCGTGGATAGTGGTCATCAGGCCGCTTTCGATGCCCAGTTCACGGTGCAGCACTTGCGCCACCGGAGCCAAGCAGTTGGTCGTGCAGGATGCGCTGGAAATGATTTGATGAGATTTACGCAGCGTGTCGTGGTTAACGCCATAGACGATGGTCGCGTCGGCACCTTGAGCCGGGGCCGAGATAATCACCTTGCGAGCACCGGCAGTCAGGTGTGCAGCGGCTTTGTCGCGGCTGGTGAACAGACCGGTGCATTCGAACACCACGTCAATGTCTTGTGCCTTCCACGGCAGTTCGGCAGGGTTGCGAATGGCGCTGACCGCAATACGGTCACCATTGACCGTCAGGCTCTCGCTGTCACACTCGACCGTGCCGGAAAAAGGCCCGTGAACCGTGTCGAAACGCAGCAGGTGAGCGTTCATCTCACTGTCGCCCAAATCATTGATGGCGACGACCTGCAGGTCCTGGCGGTAGCCTTGGGTATACAGTGCGCGTAGGACGTTGCGGCCGATGCGGCCAAAACCATTGATTGCGATACGAAGAGTCATACAGCCGTCCTTTCTGAATTTGTTGTTGGAATTACAAGATTATTCGCATAGAAATAGAAAACAAGCCTTTTTAGTGGCAATATTTTGTTTTATCTACAACGAGAAGCCTGTAAGGCCAAAACAGTTGATCGAGATCAAGCTTTTACAGATAAGGCCTGTGCCTCGAAATCTGCAAGGTCTGAAACGGGTGACCACATACGTTAGCCTGGAGTTCAGCACATGCATCCCCGCATCCTTGAAGTAACCGAGCGGCTGATAGCCCGTAGTCACGAAACCCGGCAGCGCTATCTGCAACTGATTCGAGGCGCCGCCAGCGACGGCCCGATGCGCGGCAAGCTGCAGTGCGCCAACTTTGCTCATGGCGTTGCAGCCTGTGGTCCTGAAGACAAAAACACGCTACGCATGATGAACGCCGCTAACGTTGCCATCGTGTCCTCCTACAATGACATGCTCTCGGCGCATCAGCCGTACGAGCACTTCCCGAATCAGATCAAACAGGCTTTACGTGACATTGGTTCGGTCGGTCAGTTTGCCGGTGGCGTGCCGGCCATGTGTGACGGTGTGACCCAGGGCGAGCCTGGCATGGAGATTGGTATCGCGAGCCGCGAAGTCATTGCCATGTCCACCGCCGTAGCGTTGTCCCACAACATGTTCGACGCCGCCTTGATGCTGGGTGTCTGCGACAAGATCGTGCCGGGCCTGATGATGGGCGCGTTGCGTTTTGGCCACTTGCCGATGATTTTCATTCCGGGCGGGCCGATGGTTTCCGGTATTTCCAACAAGGAAAAAGCCGACGTCCGTCAACGCTATGCCGAAGGCAAGGCTACCCGTGAAGAGTTGCTGGACTCCGAGATGAAGTCCTATCACGGCCCGGGCACCTGCACCTTCTACGGCACCGCCAACACCAACCAATTGCTGATGGAAGTCATGGGCCTGCATTTGCCTGGCTCGTCATTCATCAATCCGTACACCCCGTTGCGTGATGCGCTGACCGTCGAGGCCGCACAGCAAGTCACGCGCATGACCATGCAAAGCGGCAACTTCATGCCCATCGGCGAAATCGTCGACGAGCGTTCGCTGGTCAACTCGATTGTCGCGTTGCACGCCACGGGCGGTTCCACCAATCACACCCTGCACATGCCTGCCATTGCTCAAGCCGCAGGTATTCAACTGACCTGGCAGGACATGGCCGACTTGTCCGAAGTCGTACCGACCCTGACCCACGTCTATCCGAACGGCAAAGCCGATATCAACCACTTCCAGGCCGCGGGCGGCATGTCGTTCCTGATTCGTGAGTTGCTGGAAGCCGGTCTGCTCCATGAAGACGTCAACACGGTGCTGGGTCGCGGCCTGAGCCGATATACCCAGGAGCCATTCCTGGAAGACGGCAAGCTGGTATGGCGCGAAGGCCCGATCGAAAGCCTTGATGAAAATATCCTGCGCCCTGTCGCCAAAGCGTTCTCCCCTGAGGGCGGTCTGCGGGTGATGGAAGGCAATCTGGGACGCGGTGTGATGAAGGTTTCGGCCGTCGCCCTGGAGCATCAAATTGTTCAGGCCCCGGCAAAAGTCTTTCACGATCAGCAGGACCTGGCGGATGCGTTCAAGGCTGGCGAGCTGGAATGTGATTTCGTGGCTGTCATGCGCTTTCAGGGGCCGCGCTCCAACGGCATGCCTGAGCTACACAAAATGACACCATTTCTGGGTGTCCTGCAGGACCGGGGTTTCAAGGTTGCGCTGGTCACCGACGGACGCATGTCCGGCGCCTCGGGCAAGATCCCGGCTGCCATTCACGTCTGCCCTGAAGCCTACAGTGGTGGCCCTTTGGCACTTGTGCAGGATGGCGATATTATCCGTGTGGATGGCGTAAAAGGGACCTTGCAAGTTTTGGTCGAACCGGCAGAATTGGCCGCCAGAGAACCCGCTGTGGGCCATCTGGACAATGCGGTCGGCTGCGGTCGCGAACTGTTCGGTTTCATGCGCATGGCCTTCAGCTCCGCCGAGCAGGGCGCCAGCGCCTTTACCTCGAGTCTGGAGACGCTTAAGTGAAGTTGGCCCTGGTCGGTGATATTGGCGGTACCAATGCACGTTTTGCCATTTGGGAAGACGACAAGCTGCATTCGATCCGGGTATTCCCGACCATCGACTACGCCAGTCCGGAGAAGGCCGTTGAGGTCTATCTTCAGGATCTGGAGCTGCAACGGGGTGACGTCGGCTCGGTCTGTCTGGCGGTTGCCGGGCCTGTGGACGGCGACGAATTCGAGTTCACCAACAGCCACTGGAAACTCAGCAAGTCGGCGTTTTCCGCGAAGCTGAAAATTGATGATTTGCTGTTGATCAACGACTTCAGCGCCATGGCGCTGGGCATGACGCGTCTGGCTGACGATGAATACCTGACGGTCTGTCACGGCATCAGCGAGCCGGACCGTCCGCGTGTCGTAGTGGGACCCGGAACGGGTCTTGGTGTCGGCACCTTGCTCAGTGTTGGCGTCAATCACTGGATGGCCTTGCCGGGCGAGGGTGGTCATACCGACTTGCCTATCGGCAATGCGCGCGAAGCCATGTTGTGGATGCGGCTGATGGCTGAACATGAACATGTCAGTGCGGAAACCGTACTCAGTGGCGCAGGTCTTCTGGGGTTGTATCAGGTCAGTTGCGCGCTGGATGACATCGAGCCGGTGCTCAAGTCTCCGGCGGCTATTACCTCGGCAGCCGTCGCTGGCGATCCGGTTGCGGCGGCGGTACTGGAGCAATTCTGTGTCTTCCTCGGGCGCGTGGCAGGCAACAATGTGCTCACCGTCGGCGGTCGCGGCGGGGTATATATCGTCGGCGGCGTGGTGCCGCGCTTTATAGAATTCTTCATGAACAGCGGTTTCAAGCGCGCTTTCGCCGAGAAGGGCGTGATGAGCGATTACTTCAAGGGCATCCCGGTCTGGCTGGTGACCGCCGAGTATCCAGGCCTGATGGGTGCCGGTGTTGCGTTGCAGCAGGCATTTGGCGAAGGGCGCGCGGTAGAACTGTAGTTTTTGAAATTCGATCGGGCGCCTGATTTCTAAAATTTGGCATCCAATCCCATGTGGGAGCGGTGCTTGCCCGCGATAAGGTCCGCGCGATTCAAGATCATGGCGCCCTCATCGCGGGCAAGCACCGCTCCCACAGTTCAGGATGTGAGTAAGATTTCAGCTTCACCCCTAACAATAACGATCCATAGCAACAAGGACGATCCCAGTGAGCTCAGTCAGTAAATCGATCCTGCTGGTCGATGACGACCAGGAGATTCGTGAGTTGCTGCAAACCTACCTGAGCCGCTCCGGTTTTCAGGTACGTGCCGTCGGCGATGGTGCGGGCTTTCGTCAGGCGTTCAATGACGAGCCCGGCGACCTGCTGATTCTCGACGTGATGCTGCCTGACGAAGACGGCTTCAGCCTCTGCCGTTGGGTGCGTCAACATGTTCGCCATCCTCATGTGCCCATCATCATGCTTACCGCCAGTTCCGATGAAGCAGACCGCGTCATCGGTCTGGAACTGGGCGCGGATGATTACCTCGGCAAACCCTTCAGCCCACGAGAGCTGGTTGCGCGTATCAAAGCCCTGTTGCGCCGTGCGCAGTTCGGACAAGAGCGCGTCGGCGGTGACGTGCTGACCTTCGATGAGTGGCGGCTGGACATGGTCAGCCACCGGCTGTTCCACAGCGACGGAGAGGAAGTGATCCTGTCCGGTGCCGACTTTGCGCTGCTCAAGCTGTTCCTCGATAACCCGCAACAGATCCTCGACCGCGACACCATCGGCAACGCCACCCGTGGCCGCGAACTGATGCCGCTGGAGCGTATCGTCGACATGGCGGTCAGTCGTCTGCGTCAGCGCCTGCGCGATACCGGCAAGTCGCCGCGCTTGATCCGGACCGTGCGCGGCAGTGGTTATCTGTTGGCTGCCAATGTGATGTGCCAAGCCAGCAGTGGTTACTGAGTGTTGATCTACGATGCGCCAAAACGCTCGTTGCCGCTGCCGCGTTCCCTCCTCGGGCGCATGCTGCTACTGACCCTGCTCGCGGTGTTGCTGGCTCAGGCGTTATCCAGTGTGATCTGGCTGTCGCAACTGCGTGCCACGCAAATGGAGGGTCTGGTCACCAGTGCGCGCAGTCTTGCGCACTCCATGGCCGCCAGCGTCAGTTACTTCCGTTCCTTGCCGTTGGCGTATCGCCCGTTGGTGCTCGACCAGCTGCGCAGTATGGGCGGCACGCGCTTTGTCGTGTCCCTCAATGATCGCCCGCTGGACATGAAAGTGCTGGATGCCACGCCACGCAAACAGGCGGTGCTGACGGCAGTCGACGAGGTGCTGCGTCAGCATCTGGGTAATGATCCGGCCATCGCAGTATGGTTTGTGCGGCCTGAAGACTTGCGCATCTTCAACAGCGGGCTGACCCTCGATGAGCTGCCGCGCTCCTGGGCACATTACGCACTCACTCTGGAGCCTGTGAACCCGCCCGTGCTGGTGACGCAAATCGAGCTGGCGGCGGGAGAGTGGTTGTATATCGCGTCGCTGCTGCCAGAGCCTTACACCACCCTCGAAGAACAGGACCTGCCGCTGCAGCAGGTCTGGTTCATCCTGCTCACCAGCGGTTTTCTATTGTTGTTCATTGGGCTGTTGGTGCATTGGCAGAGTCGGCCGCTCAAGCGTCTGGCGCTGGCTGCGCGGGACATGTCCCTGGGAGCGGACGTCGAGCCGGATGTCGAAGGGGGTGCCAGTGAAGTGGTAGAAGTCAGCAGGGCGTTCAGCGCCATGCGTACTCGCATCAGCCGTTATCTGACCGAGCGTGGTCAGTTGTTCAGCGCTATCTCCCATGACCTGCGCACACCGATCACCCGTTTGCGTCTGCGCGTCGAGCTGCTTGAGGACGAAGCCCTGCAAGCCAAATTCACCCGCGATCTTGATGAGCTGGAGTTGTTGGTCAAAGGCGCGCTGCAATGCGTCAAGGACACTGACATTCACGAAAACATCGAGGCTGTGGACCTTAACCATGTGCTCGATTGCCTGGTTGAGCCTTACCTGGCGCCTCATGGCAATGGCAACGCCACGCAGGAGGGCAAGGCACTTGGGCCTTACCCCGGCAAACCGCTGGCCCTCAAGCGCTGTATCGGCAACCTGATCGACAACGCTCTCAAGTACGGCACCAAAGCTCACCTCAAGATCGAGGACAACCTCCAGGCCTTCGTCCTGCACGTGGACGATGAAGGGCCGGGCGTACCCGAGCAACGCCTTGAACGGGTCTTCGAACCGCACTTCCGGCTCGCGGGCAATCAACAGCAAGGTTACGGTCTGGGTCTGGGCATCGCCCGTAATATCGCCCACAGCCACGGCGGCGAAGTCAGCCTGCAGAATTTGCGCGGTGGTGGACTACGGGTGACGTTGTATTTGCCTAGAACCACAGAATAACTGACGACGTTGGACCCACATAGGGAGATTTCACCGTGTTCGGGAATGTAACCATCCTGTGACCATCGCGCGTCCCTTCGTTACTGTTCTTTCAAAACCCTTGGTTAGACTCCATGCAGCGCAAGCACAGACTTGCTCATGCATAACAACAAGAAAGGTTAAATCGATGAATTCAATCTCCCGCCTCGCAGCTGTCATCTCTGTTGCCTCGTTGTTCCCTCTGAGTGCTATTGCCGCTGATTCGAAGGGCACCGTGGAAGTCGTCCACTGGTGGACTTCCGGTGGTGAAAAAGCGGCTGTGGATGTGCTCAGGGCTCAGGTTGAGAAAGACGGCTTCACATGGAAGGACGGCGCAGTCGCCGGTGGCGGTGGCGCTACGGCGATGACGGTGCTCAAGAGCCGTGCCGTAGCAGGTAATCCGCCTGGCGTTGCCCAGATCAAAGGTCCTGATATTCAGGAGTGGGCGTCTACCGGCTTGCTGGACACCGATGTTCTCAAGGACGTGGCCAAGGAAGAGAAGTGGGACAGCCTGCTGGACAAGAAAGTCTCCGACACCGTCAAGTATGACGGCGATTATGTGGCCGTGCCGGTCAACATTCACCGCGTCAACTGGCTGTGGATCAACCCGGAAGTCTTCAAGAAAGCCGGTATTGAGAAAAACCCTACAACCCTCGAAGAATTCTACGCTGCTGGCGACAAGCTGAAAAAAGCCGGCTTCATCCCTCTGGCCCACGGTGGCCAACCATGGCAGGACAGCACCGTGTTCGAAGCGGTCGTGCTGTCGGTGATGGGCGCGGATGGCTACAAGAAAGCACTGGTGGATCTTGATAACGGCGCGCTGACCGGGCCTGAAATGGTCAAGGCCCTGACCGAACTGAAGAAAGTCGCAACTTACATGGACGTTGACGGCAAAGGTCAGGACTGGAACCTGGAAGCAAGCAAGGTCATCAACGGCAAAGCCGGTATGCAGATCATGGGTGACTGGGCCAAGAGCGAGTGGACCGCGGCCAAGAAAGTCGCCGGCAAAGACTACGAGTGCGTAGCGTTCCCGGGTACTGAAAAAGCCTTCACCTACAACATCGACTCACTGGCCGTCTTCAAGCAGAAAGACGCCGGTACGGCGGCTGGTCAGCAGGACATCGCCAAAGTTGTGCTGGGTGAAAACTTCCAGAAAGTCTTCAGCATCAACAAAGGCTCGATCCCGGTTCGTAACGACATGCTCAGCGACATGGGCAAGTACGGTTTCGATTCCTGTGCGCAAACCGCTGCCAAGGACTTCCTGACTGACGCCAAATCCGGCGGTCTGCAACCAAGCATGGCGCACAACATGGCGACCACGCTGGCTGTTCAGGGCGCGTTCTTTGATGTCATCACCAACTACATCAATGACCCGAAAGCTGACCCGGCTGATGCTGCGAAGAAACTCGGTTCTGCTGTCAAGGCAGCCAAGTAATTCGTTTGCGCAGGCGCTAAAACCACCCAGTCGCAGTCCGTGTTCATGACATCGTATTCCGGTGTCGGGCACGCCTGCGGACTGGAAATGATTTGTTCAATGTGAGTGATTCGATGAGCTCTGTCGCTGCCCTCAGCAAAGCCTCGCCGCTTGATGCGCTGCAACGCTGGCTGCCCAAGTTGGTGCTGGCGCCGAGCATGTTCATCGTGCTGGTCGGTTTTTACGGTTACATCCTCTGGACATTCGTCCTGTCGTTCACCACCTCGACTTTTTTGCCCAGCTACAAGTGGGCCGGTCTATCGCAATACGTGCGCCTGTACGAGAGCGACCGCTGGTGGGTGGCCAGCAAGAACTTAATGGTCTTCGGTGGCATGTTCATCGCGATCAGCCTGGCAATCGGCGTGCTGCTGGCGGTGTTTCTTGATCAGCGCATTCGTCGTGAAGGCTTTATCCGCACCATTTATCTGTACCCGATGGCGCTGTCGATGATCGTGACCGGCACCGCCTGGAAGTGGCTGCTCAACCCGGGCATGGGCCTGGACAAAATGCTCCGGGACTGGGGCTGGGAAGGCTTCCGCCTGGACTGGCTGGTAGACCCGGATCGCGTCGTTTACTGCCTGGTGATCGCCGCTGTGTGGCAGTCGTCGGGGTTCATCATGGCGATGTTTCTCGCAGGGCTGCGTGGCGTTGACCAGTCGATCATCCGTGCCGCACAAATCGACGGCGCGAGCATGCCGAAAATCTACTGGAAAGTGGTGCTGCCAAGCCTGCGTCCGGT
Source organism: Pseudomonas syringae group sp. J309-1 (assembly GCF_032582135.1). Lineage (NCBI taxonomy): Bacteria > Pseudomonadati > Pseudomonadota > Gammaproteobacteria > Pseudomonadales > Pseudomonadaceae > Pseudomonas > Pseudomonas syringae group sp. J309-1. The sequence continues at coordinate 78,362 of NZ_JAWHNU010000022.1, forward strand.
GTTCTTCAGTTCGGTGATGATCCTTGCCCACATAGCGATCAAGAGCTTCGATCTGGTGGCGGCGATGACGGCTGGCGGACCGGGCTACTCCTCGGACCTGCCTGCGATGTTCATGTACTCGTTCACCTTCAGCCGTGGCCAGATGGGCATGGGTTCGGCCAGTGCGATCCTGATGCTCGGCGCGATCCTGGCGATTCTGGTGCCTTACCTGTATTCCGAGCTGAGGACCAAGCGCAATGACTAGTCATGTCGGCAAACCCGCCCTCAGCTTCGGTCGTATCGCTATTTATGCGGTGTTGATCCTCGCTTGCTTTCTGTATCTCGTACCGCTGGTGGTCATGTTGCTCACCAGCTTCAAAACACCTGAAGACATCGGCACCGGCAACCTGCTGAGCTGGCCGACCGTGGTCACCGGGATTGGCTGGATCAAGGCCTGGGGGACGCTGGATGGCTACTTCTGGAACTCGATCAAGATCACCGTGCCGGCCGTTCTGATTTCCACGGCCATCGGTGCGCTTAACGGTTACGTGCTGTCGATGTGGCGTTTTCGCGGTTCGCAGCTGTTCTTTGGCCTGTTGCTGTTTGGCTGCTTCCTGCCGTTTCAAACGGTCTTGCTGCCAGCGTCCTTCACGCTGGGCAAGATGGGACTGGCCAGCACCACCACCGGTCTGGTGTTCGTCCACGTGGTTTACGGTCTGGCGTTTACCACGCTGTTCTTCCGTAACTACTACGTGAGCATCCCGGATGCGCTGGTCAAGGCTGCACGGCTGGATGGCGCGGGCTTCTTCACGATCTTCGGCAAGATCATTCTGCCGATGTCGACGCCGATCATCATGGTCTGCCTGATCTGGCAGTTCACCCAGATCTGGAACGACTTCCTCTTCGGTGTGGTGTTCTCCAGTGGTGATTCGCAGCCCATTACCGTGGCGCTGAACAACCTGGTCAACACCAGCACCGGTGCCAAGGAATACAACGTTGATATGGCGGCCGCGATGATCGCCGGGCTGCCAACTCTGCTGGTGTACATCGTCGCCGGCAAGTATTTCGTGCGTGGGCTAACGGCCGGCGCAGTCAAGGGGTAAACATGGCAACGCTCGAATTACGTAACGTAAACAAGACCTACGGCGCGGGCCTTCCGGACACGCTGAAGAATATCGAACTGCAGATCAAGGATGGCGAATTCCTGATTCTTGTGGGTCCGTCGGGCTGCGGTAAGTCAACCCTGATGAACTGCATTGCGGGGCTGGAAAACATCAGTGCCGGGTCGATTCTGATCGACGACGCCGATGTCAGCGGCATGAGCCCGAAGGATCGCGACATCGCCATGGTGTTTCAGTCCTACGCGCTGTACCCGACCATGAGCGTGCGCGAAAACATCGAGTTCGGCCTGAAGATTCGCAAGATGAGCGCAGCGGCCATCGACGAGGAAGTCACCCGTGTGGCCAAGCTGCTGCAGATCGAACACCTGCTCAATCGCAAACCGGGACAGTTGTCCGGTGGCCAGCAGCAGCGTGTTGCGATGGGCCGGGCGTTGGCGCGGCGGCCGAAGATTTACCTGTTCGACGAGCCGCTGTCCAACCTCGACGCCAAGCTGCGGGTCGAGATGCGGACCGAAATGAAGCTGATGCACCAACGCCTGAAAACCACCACCGTTTACGTGACCCACGATCAGATCGAAGCGATGACCCTGGGCGACAAAGTGGCGGTCATGAAGGACGGCATCATTCAGCAGTTCGGCACGCCCAAGCAGATTTACAACGATCCGGCCAACCTGTTTGTGGCGAGCTTCATAGGTTCGCCGCCGATGAACTTCATTCCTCTGCGCCTGCAACGCAAGGAAGGGCGTCTGATCGCATTGCTTGATAGCGGTCAGGCGCGCTGCGAATTGCCATTGGGTATGACCGATGCCGGTCTGGAAGACCGCGAAGTGATCCTGGGTCTGCGCCCTGAGCAGATCGTGCTCGCGCCTTCGGAGGCCAATGGTTTGCCGACCATTCGGGCTGAAGTTCAGGTCACTGAGCCAACGGGTCCGGACACCTTGGTATTCGTCACTCTTAATCAAAGCAAGGTCTGCTGCCGCCTGGCACCGGACGTCGCGCCACAGGTGGGCGAAAGCCTGACGCTGCAATTCGACCCCGCCAAGGTGCTGCTTTTTGATGCCGCGACCGGCGAGCGCCTTGGGGTGCTTGCCAGCCAGCCGGTTGTCGAGCGTGCGGGGAATGTCACCCAGATCAACCGTAACTGACCGGGCACTGCTGGCCGGGCGCTCACTGCCATAAGCGCGTCCAGCCAGCGAACACGAAGTAGTCGATGTCAATGCCGTAGAAGCTAATAACAATAAAATGAGGATCCAAGGGATGAAGAAGCTACGTAATAAATCGCTAAATCACTTCCAGCGTATCGGTGGTTTGTCCGTATTGAGTGCGCTGGTTTTCTCCAGTGCGGCCTACGCTATCGAGCCCTACAACCCCAACGGGCATATGACCGGAGACTGGGGTGGTTTGCGCAAAGAGCTGTATGACAAGGGTTATGATTTCTCGCTCGAATACGTTGGTGAGATGGGGTCCAACGTTCACGGCGGCTACAACACAGACAAAACGGCACGCTACAGCGATCAGTTCGCCCTCGGCGTCAACATTGACCTGCAGAAGGCTTTCGGCTGGAACGATGCCGAGTTCAAGCTGGCAATCACCGAACGTAGCGGCAAGAACATCTCCAATGACCGTCTCGGCGATCCGCGTGTCGGCACCCTGAGTTCCTCTCAGGAAGTCTGGGGTCGTGGTCAGACCTGGCGCCTGACGCAAATGTGGGTCAAACAGAAATTCCTCGACGGCAAGCTCGACATCAAAGCCGGTCGCATGGGCGAGGGTGAGGACTTCGGCAGCTTCCCTTGCGACTTCCAGAACCTGACGTTCTGCGGCACCCAGGCTGCGAACTACGTGGACACCTGGTACAACTGGCCCGTCAGCCAGTGGGCTCTGCGTGTGAAGTACAACATCACACCTGAGGTGTACGCGCAGATTGGTGTTTACGAGCAGAACCCGTCTTATCTGGAAACCGGTAATGGCTTCAAGCTGAGTGGCAGCGGTTCCAAAGGTACCTTGGTGCCGGTTGAAGTGGTGTGGTCGCCGACCGTCAATTCGCTGCCTGGCGAATACCGTCTGGGCTACTACTTCAGCAGCCCGAGCGCCGACGACCGTTATGAGGACGTCAATGGCCAGCCTCAGGGGCTGACCGGCGCGGCATTCAAGTCGCGTAACGAAAAGACTGGCTGGTGGGTTGTGGCACAACAACAGGTCAGTACCTTCGGTGGCGATCCGTCCCGAGGCCTGAGTCTGTTTGCCAACGCCACCGTGCATGACAAGGACACCAACTTCGTCGACAACTTCCTGCAAGTCGGCATGGTCTTCAAAGGACCTTTCGATGCGCGTCCGAAGGATGACATCGGTATTGGTGTTTCGCGTATCCACGTCAACGATAACGTCTCTGATCGTGCCCGCCAGATCAATGCCGTCAACGGTGTCGATGATTACGACAACCCGGCTTACCTGCCTATCCAGAAGAGCGAGTACAACTCCGAGATCTACTACGGTGTGCACGTAACTGACTGGCTGACCGTTCGTCCCAACCTGCAGTACATCAAACACCCGGGTGGTGTTGATCAGGTTGATGACGCGCTGGTTGCGGGTATCAAGCTGCAGACCAAGTTCTAAACGCTCAAGGGTCGTGTGTGCTTTACGGGCAGCCTGGCTGCCCGTTTTTTTTGAGTGGCAGATATGAAGTATCTGATTGAAATGCATACCCCTGTGGGAGTGGTCCCGGTATCCCTGACACCTCGCTGTCGCGCAGCAAACGGGTGACCTGTAGGAGCCAACTTGTTGGCGAGACGTCGGACCCGCATCGTCAGAAATTC